>JAZOWO010000060.1:0-6283 GCA_045659265.1 Clostridia bacterium
CTTAGTCTTTCGTTTATGCGAAGCCCGGTTGTTCCGGCTCCACCATCGATAAATACCTTTGTCATGCTTCCTCTTTTCACATATGTTATATATTTTTCACCATGCGGATATTATACGCTGTAATGTGCAGAATGTCAATAGCTAAAATGCATAAAACTACAAACATATTGTAATAAAATACGCAAATATTACACAAACAATGAATAAACGTAAAAATATACAGTATATAATGCAGTAGCAGCAGTAGCAGCTTGTAGCATGCTAGGTGCTCAAATGCAAGATGTACTTGTAGGACTTTCTACGGTAAAAGTTCCAGGTAGAAGTGAAACGGTAGATATTAACAAAACATTTGCTGTTTTAATAGATTATGCACATAATCCATCAAGTTTAGAAGCAATACTTGTAAATACTAAAAAGTATATTAAAGGTAGAGTAATACTTGTATTTGGATGCGGCGGAAACAGAGATAAAGAAAAAAGAAAAGAGATGGGAAAACTTGCAGGAACATATGCAGATTTCACTATCATAACTACAGATAACCCAAGAGATGAAAAGCCAGAAACTATAGCAAAAGAGATAGAAGCTGGACTTAAAGAAACAAGAGGATTATCTAAAGTAATAATAAACAGAAAAGATGCCATTGAATTTGCAATGAGAATTGCATGGGCAAATGACACAGTAATTCTTGCCGGTAAAGGTCATGAAACATATCAAGAACTTGCAAACGGTAAGAAGATACATTTTGACGAAAGAGAAATCGTTAAAAAGGCAGCAGAAAAGATGCCTGGTAAAAACGAAGTAAAATATTAATTAAGACATTTGGAGGATAAAACATGAATATACCATTAACTTTACTTTTATCAGGAGGAATTTCATTTGTAGTAACAGTTATTTTAAGTTTAATAATAATACCATATTTAAGAAAACTTAAAATTGGGCAAGTGGTTCGTACTGATGGACCAGAAGAACATTTGAAAAAATCTGGAACACCTACAATGGGTGGAATAATGATGTTAATTGCAATGATAGGAATTCTTGCTATCTTTGCATTTAAATATCCTGTGTTATTACTTGCTATAGTTCTAATTCTAGGATATGGAATAGTTGGATTTATAGACGATAGAAAAAAATTAGTAGAAAAGAGTAGCGATGGAATAAGCGCAAAAATGAAGATGATACTTCTATTTGTATTCTCAGTAGCATTCCTTGTATTATACATGGTATTTTTAGATTGGGGTACAGGAACAAATATACCATTCTTAGACTTTGCTGGAGTTTTTGTTGTATTTACTATGCTAGTAATGCTTGGAACAAGTAATGCAATAAATATAACAGATGGTCTTGATGGTCTAGCATCAGGTGTAAGTGCAATAATAATGACATTCTTTACAGCAGTAGCAATAAAAAGAGGAGACTATGCAATGGTGGTACTTGGAGCTACAACTGTAGGAACAACATTAGGATTTTTAGTATTTAATGTAAAACCTGCAAAGGTATTTATGGGAGATACAGGTTCTCTTGCATTAGGCGCTGCAATAGCTGCTATAGCAATACTTATGAAAATGCCAATGTATCTATTGTTGGTTGCACTAATACCAGTATTAGAAACATTATCTACAGCACTTCAAGTTATATACTTTAAGGCTACAAAAGGTAAAAGATTATTTAAGATGGCTCCGCTACATCACCATTTAGAATTAAGCGGATTAAAAGAAACAACAATAGTAATTCTATTCTGGGGAATAACAGCAGTATTATCTTTAATAGGATTTATATTAGTATAGATTAGAAAATAGGAGGAAGAGCATGGCTAAAATAATAGAAAAATTAAAAGCGCTTAAAGACTGGAAATTAGTAGATTTCCCGTTCCTTTTCACGCTTTTAGTGCTTCTATCTATAGGCCTTATTGCTCTTTCTTCTGCTAGTTCATATTATGCCTTAACGGAAACAGGCGATAGCATGTATTACCTAAAAAGACAATTGGGTTTTGCAGCTTTTGGTTTAGTTGTTATGGCATTTGTTATGACATGGGAAAAGAAAAATTATAAAAGATTTAGCTATCTTGCGTTTATAATTGCAGGTATATTTATGGCACTTGTGGAAGTACCAGGTTTAGGTGTTACTGTAAAGGGCGCAAAACGTTGGCTAAATTTAGGCTTTACATTCCAACCATCTGAGGTATTAAAGTTAGGATTAATAATGGCGCTAGCAAGATATATTTCAGAAAACCAAAATAAAATGAAAAGCTTTAAGGGGTATTTTGCTCCTTTAGGAATGTTGATTGGTGCAATAGTTTTTACATATCTACAATCTCACATGAGTGCTATGATTGTTATGTGTGTAATTTTTGGAATAATGATGCTATGTAGTGGTCTTAAGATAAATTGGAAAATAGTTGGACCAATAATTGTAATAGGTATAATTGGAGTAGGAGCCTTCTTCTTAACAGAGGATTACAGAAGAGAAAGAATATTCTCGTACTTAAATCCTGATGTAGATATAACAGGTAGTAACTGGCAACCTACACAAAGTCTTTATGCAATAGGTTCTGGTGGACTTTTTGGTAAAGGGTTAGGTCAAAGTAGACAAAAATATCTATGGCTTCCTGAAGCGCAAAATGACTTTGTATTTTCTGTATATGCAGAAGAATTTGGGTTTGTAGGATCGCTTGTAGTAATTATACTTTTTGCGGGATTAATATATAGAGGAGTGTCAATAGGATTAAATTCTAAAGATATGTATGGAATGCTTGTTACACTCGGTATAATTGGAATGTTTGCATTCCAGATAATAGTAAATATAGCGGTTGTAACAAAGACAATGCCAACAACAGGTATGCCGCTTCCATTCTTTAGTTCGGGTGGTACATCACTTGTAATAAATTTAATAGCAATGGGAATAGTACTTGGAATATCTAAGGAAAACAAATAAGGTAAGGTGGAAAAATGAGAGCAATAATAGCATGTGCTGGTAGTGGTGGACACATTAATCCAGGAATAGCAATAGCAAATGAAATACTAAAGAGAGAACCAGATAGTAAAATAATATTTGTTGGTACTAAAACAGGTATGGAAAATGATTTGGTAAAGAAAGCTGGCTTTGAACTTGCGCATATACGTGCTGGAAGATTCCATAGAAGACTTACTTGGTATAATGTAAGAAATATGGCAAATGCTTTTTTAGGAATATTTGATGCAGAAAAACTTGTTAAGAAGTTTAAACCAGATATAGTTATAGGTACAGGTGGGTTTATATGCGTGCCTATGATGAAAGCTGCAAAGAAAAAACATATACCATATGTGTTGCATGAAAGTAACGCGTTCCCTGGATTGTCTGTAAAATTAGTTGCAAAGGATGCAGCAAAAATATTACTTGGATTTGAAGATACTAAACAAAGACTAGATTCAAAAGTAAATTCTGTATATACAGGAACACCTGCTAAATTTGATATGAATCATATGATGCAATTAAATAAAGAAGCTTGTAAAAAGGAACTAGGATTAGATAAAGAAACTATCGGAGATAGAAAAGTAATATTTGTAACCGGTGGAAGCCAAGGAGCAAAAAGATTTAATGAAGTAATTATTAATATGGTAAGAGAATATAAACCAAAAGATTTGTATTTTGTAATTGCTGTAGGTAAAGATAATTATGAATTAGCAAATTCTATGTTAAATGCAGAAGATAGTGAGTATATAAAAATAGAGAAGTTTATATATGAAATGGATAAGATGTATAAAGCATCAGACTTATTAATTACTCGTGCAGGAGCATTAACAATAACAGAACTTAGTATAGTAAGAAGACCAGCAATACTTATTCCACTTCCGACAGCAGCAGAGAATCATCAATTCTTTAATGCTAAAGCTATGGAAAATGCGGGTGCAGGTATACTAATAGAAGAGAATGTATTGAATGAAACCGTTTTATATGATAAAATAAAAAATGTAATATATGACAACAATGTGCTTGAAACTATGGGGGAAAATGCAGCTAAATTGTATAAACCAGATGTTGAAGGTAAAATTTATGAAGAAATAAAAGAAATTGTTGGCTAGGAGAAAACGTGAGAAAAGAAGAAAATAGAACGGAATCAGTTGAAAAAAATAAAAAAATAAATAAAACCGTTTCTAAAAAGAACAAAGGAAAGCTTAAGAGAAAAATATTAAGAGGACTAGTTTATCTAGTGCTTATAATATTTGCGCTTTCTTTGTTCTTTTTGTTAGGCTTTGGAATATACAAGCTATATACGGCAAGTAGATATAATATTGGCGTAGTTAATGTAGAGGGAAATGTAAAATATACAGTAGAAGAGATTAAGGAACTAGCTAACATTACATTAGGGACAAACATTAATAAGCTTAAAACTAATAAAATAGAAAAACTAGTAGAAGGATTGTCATATGTAAGAGATGCGAAAGTATTGCGTAAGTATCCAGAAACAGTAATAATAAAAGTAGAAGAATATGAATCAAGTTTTGTTGCGCTTAATAAGGAAACAAACGAATATATTAGACTAACAGATAAAGGTGTAATATTAGAAAAATGTAATTTAGAAGATGTAACAGAGAAGGAATTGTTGCTATTTGGAATACATTTTGACGATAATTTAGGTGAAAAAATAGTTGAACTAGAGCAAAAGAAATTACAAACACTTATAGCTATGATGGATAAATACGCTAAAGAAAATATATCTAAAAAAATAACAAGCGTAGAATTTAATGAAGGAGATATTATTCTAACATTAGATTATGATATAGATGTTGTAATGAATACAAATGATGTTGAGTACAAGCTTAATTTATTAAAAAGTATATTAGATGAAATAAATGGCAAGGTTGGAACTATAGATATGACAATAGAGAATCCAATATTTGCCGAAAGCATAAAATAGGAGGAAAAAATGGAGAAAAAACAAACAAAACCTGTAGTAAAAGAAAAGAAAGTAACTATAGACATAACAAAAAAAGAGCCAATAGATAAAGTTAAAAAAATAGCTAAAGAAAATTCTACAGTTGTTATGGGAAAGGTTGCTGAAAGTTTTAAAGAACAAGGCTCAAAAAACATTAGAGTATCAAAAAAAGAAAAAATAGAAAGAACAAGAGAATTAATGAAAAAATATAATGTTACTTCAGTTGTTATGATATCTTTAGTATTATTCATTTGTTCCTTCATAATAGCAGCACAACTTAATACTGTTGGAAATACAGATATAGTAACACAAGGAATGAGAGAAGCTGAACTTTTAACAGAACTTCAAAAAGCAAACAACAAATATGAAGAGTTAAAAGAAGAATATGAAAAAAGTCAAATAATAGTTGATGAGTATAGAGCAGATGAATCAAGTAACGACCTTTTAATATCTTCGATGACAACTTTACTTGAAAGAGCAGAAATATTAGCAGGTCTTGTAAAAGTAAAAGGACAAGGGGTTGTAATAACGCTTGCAGATAGCATGGATACAAATATACCAGTTGAAGCAGGACTTGTTCATGATACTGACCTTATGGCAATAGTAAATGAATTAAGAGCAGCAGGCGCAGAAGCAATAAGTGTTAACGGACAAAGAATAATATCTACAACTGCAATAAGATGTGTAGGACCAACAATACAAATTAACGAAGTTAAGGTTGCATCACCGTTCCATATTAAAGCAATTGGAGATGCGAAATATTTAGAAAGTGCACTTAATATTAAAAATGGTATAGTAGACAATTTCAAAGTATATGGAATTAATGTTGAAGTAAAGACAGATAACAATATAACGATAGACAAATACGATAATACATTAACATTAAAATATGCTAGTGAAGTGAAATAGGAGGTAAATATGAAGAAAACAATAATAACATTAATATTTGCAATAGTAATAGTATTTGGCTTCATATTTGGTTCTAATTTAGAAATACCATATAAATACACTGCGTATATTGCTGTGGCGATACTTGCTTTCTTAGATTCGTTATTTGGTGGTATAGTATCAAATATGAAAAATGAATTTAATATGACTGTATTTGTTTCAGGCTTCTTTGTAAATGCTCTTATAGCAATATTTTTAGTATATTTAGGACAAAAGCTAAATGTAGATATTTATCTTGCAGCAGTAATAGTATTTACAACAAGACTATTTACTAATTTAAGTATAATTCGTAGATTAATAATAGAAAATATAGAAGAAAATAAGAAAATCAAAAAAGCATAGTAAAGAAAAGAAATGTCATAAAACTACATGTATAGTCGAATGCATTGAGAGGAAAAAATAGTATATATATAATTATATATA
>JAZOWO010000061.1:0-12870 GCA_045659265.1 Clostridia bacterium
TATTTGGCATCTACGAGAATTTCATTCCACATATTTACCAATCCGTACTTTTCCTTTTCAGGATGCTTCATAATTGCAATGCCATATTTTCTGTTGTATATCAACCGGCGTTTGCCTTCTACTGTTTCATAATGCGGACTACCCATGACATTCATGGTCTTAATTTTCTTATCTCTAATTACACGTTTCTTCTGCATAATTCTTCCCCCTTAATATATTAATATTTTAGTTTCGGTTCTAAAGGTTCCTACATATTACCATATACTCTTTTTGGTGTCAACAGATTGTTTGTGTTTTTATTGTCGAGTTTTAATAGTATTTGTAACAGTTTTGTAATACTTTTTTAATTTTACTGTCATTGACAATCTATTTTACTAGGGGTAGAATTTTAGTATACCAAGATGAAAAAACTTTCTTATGCGCATAAATCAAAGTCATTGTAATTTGGTGTTACCCTTGCCAAAAAACAAACTTCTTGGAATAGGTCGGACAGTTAAAATAAAACTTTATTTTACCGGCAAGTATGTCTTATACAGAAAACATACTAAAGAAAAAAGCGAGTACAAAGTACTCGCTTAATTTTTTGTTTGCTTGAATATTTTTGATAACAACTTCAAAAAGCATCACGTTATTTTCTAACGTATCTTACATGCTCGTATTTAATTCCGTTGTCTTCATTAGAAGCAACAACTTCTCTTTCATACTGAGCCTTATCAAAAACAGGGAAATAAACATCTGCATCAGGTGCTTCTGCATCTACTTCGGTTAGGATAAGCTCATCCGCAAAAGGCACAAATTGTCTATAAATGCTTGCTCCACCGATAATAAATACATCTGCATTTCCCGAATGTTTTCTGATTTCATTAATCAGATCTTCAAAGTTGTAGAAAATATCTACATCCTCGATGTCCTTGTTGAAATCATCAACATCGGTTATAACCAAATGCTTTCTACCAGGCAACTTCTTTGGAAGAGAGTTATAGGTATTGCGCCCCATAACTACCATACATCCTACCGTTTGACTCTTAAAAAACTTAAGGTCATTAGGCAGATGCCAGATAAGGTCACCGTTTTTTCCGAGTTCAAGATTTTTGCCGACCGCAGCAATTATCTTAATCATATAGACACCTCCATAGGCACCTTGCCAAGGTGTTCATACCCAATAAGTTTGAAATCCTTCAGTTCTTTTGAGTTGTCGAACTGGAAGAAATCCTTAACTTCAGGATTGATCCAAAGCTTAGGCGCAGGTTTTGCTTGATCACGTCTACTGATCATTTCCTTGATAGCAGGAAGATGCTTGCAGTAGATATGCGTGTCCGTGATTTGGTAAAGCATCTTACCAGGCTTAAGACCGGTTACATGTGCAATCATATATGCAAGGCCTGCATATTGAGTCACATTGTACGGAAGTCCAAGGCCCACATCGCAGGAACGTTGAGTTACTCTTATATGAAGAGTATCGCCGTCAACGATGAATTGGCTGCCGTATACACACGGAGGAAGAACTGCTGTGTCAAAGAACTGTGGCTGCCAAAGATCGATGATATTTCTTCTGCTCTCCGGATGTTCCAAAATTTCCTTGATATTGTTTTCCGGCCATCCGAAATGGCCTGTTACATAACCGTAAGCTGTACCGATAGTGCCTGCGTATTCTTTACCGATGAAACGGTTGTTTCCACCTTGACGGTATACACCATCAGCATCAACTTCCCATTCATCCCAAATCGTTACGCCTCTGTCACGAAGCCACTGAACATTGTTGCTGTGAGCTTGGTATATCCACAAAAGCTCAATAAGCGGGCCTTTGATACCAACTTGTTTCACAGAAAGCACAGGAAATTCCTCTGCAATGTCCAGCTCAAATGTGTGCCCGATGATACGGATTGTATCGTCGCCGGTTCTGTTATGATGAACTTTACCTTCTTTGATAATCTTTTCGCAAAGATTCAGATACTCTTGATCCCATTTAGACATATGTTTTATCCTCCATATTATTTAATATTTTCTACCACAGACCAGATTTCATCTGCAATGTCTTCGATTGTACGCATCGTATCATCCTTAACGCACTCTATAACATTCCAGCCCAAAAGTTTGGCTGCAGTAAGACCAGACATAGAAGCATCTCTTAAGTGAGATTCACTTGCTTCATGGATATCTTGTTTTTCTCCACCTGTAATTTTGTTTGCACGATTTTCTCTAAGCTTAATCGTGTAATCTACAGGAACATTCAGATATATAGTTACATCTGCTTTAGGAATTTCAAAATCTCCATGTTCAAGATTTGAAAGCCAATTAATGAATTCATGAAGGCCATGTTCGCCTTCGCTCTTGATGAGCTTAGCACCTTGGTGGATAATGTTAGAAGCAACATATCTATCAAGGATGATTACCTGCTCACCACTTGTATGCACCGCTTCCATTTCCTTTTTGTAGGTAATGTATCTATCTACAGCATAAAAGATAGAGGCTGCTTTTGCAGATACGTCTTCTGCTTTTTCCTTTATCTCACCTTTAAGATACATTCTTACAGCTGCTGATGAATCACTTTCGTAATTCGGGAATGAACTTGCGTAAACGGTATATCCCGCTTCAGTTAATCTTTCTCTTAACTTTTTAGCTTGGGTTTGTTTACCGCTACCATCAGTTCCTTCAATGACAATAATTTTACCTTTTAATGACATTTTAAACCTCACATTTCTTTAATTTTTTGTTTGTTTTTTGACTTACCATTTTGCTAACGAAATTATATCACATAGGATATTTGGTGTAAACAAAATTACAGTTCTCTTACAGTTAAAGTTTGACCGCAAACGCATACCGCATCAACCGCGGTTCCAATACTCGTCGGAGTAAAAGAATATGTAATCTCGCCGCCACAGCAGGATTTGTTCCGTTCGGTGCATTTGTGGTTTTCTTCCCACTCACGAACCATTTTTTCTTCTTCTTTGCTTAATTCAAATTTCATGACATCCTCCTAATTATTATTGGATTTTTTATTTAAGCTGGTCATATTATACCACAATTTTTATTTTTTTCAATTCCTACTTGATTTTACTAAATTATTATGTTAAAATGGTTACTGTAAAATATTATGCTCATATAAAAGGGGAGGGAAAAACATGCCAAATATTAAATCAGCTAAGAAAAGAGTATTAGTTAATGATGCTAATAGACTTGAAAATATAAAAGTTAAAAAAGCTTACAGAGAAGCTGTTAAAGCATTCGAAACTGCAGTAGCAAACGGTGAAAACGCAGAAGAACTTTACAAGAAAGCTGTTTCTGAAGTAGATAAAGCTTGGTCTAAAGGTGTATTAAAAAGAAATACAGCAGACAGAAAAAAAGCTCACTTTGCAAAACTTTTAGCAAAATAATTACAACCTCGGTTTAACCGGGGGCTTTTTTATGTCCAAATTGACATAATACTCATATTGTGGTATAATATTGTTGGCGTTAATTTTGCGCTACAATATTAATATATTTGGAGGATTAAAAACATGGGACTTAGAGATACTATCTCGAAAGGTTTTAGCAAAGCAAACGATTTCGTAACTGAGCAACAGAGACGGGCACGTCTTAAAGAATCTTTGGAAAGTGAAAATTTAAGGCTCACTTCCCTGTTCAACGAACTCGGCAAGATCACGTACTACGGCGGGGCCGTTGTTTCTACTAGAGATGCACAGGTCGTTAAGGACGACATTACACTGTGTATGAATCAGATTGAAACCCTGAAACAGCAGCTCGCAGAACCCGCAAAATCTTAAAACAAAAAGGTGTTAGCAAATGCTAGCACCTTTTTGCTATCCTTTTTGTTTTTAATGATTACCATAATAAGTTGACAATAATCTTTTGGAGTGATATAATACTTGTGCAATTATTCTGTACATCATAATTAAATAATTAGGAGGATTAAAGTAATGACAGAAAACACAGCAATCGTTCCCGAGGTTCTGCCCCAAGATGAAAACAAACCCGCAGTTCCTAGTAAGGAGCTTGCACCGCTTAGTACCAATTCGCTTTCAAGCTTCCCTGCTGATGTTCAGCGGGAAATTGTAGCGCTTTCTGAACAAATCAATGTTACAGAAATTGAAAACGTTATGTCCTACGGTTCTATTCCGCTTCTTCGCTCTTTTGAGCAAGCCGGAAAAATCCTTCAGGACGAAGCCGGTTCTTCTGCTGACCAGATGGTCATCCGCGAAGTTGTTGAGCTTTCTAAACAGGCTAACGACAGCTACGAGGATTTCAACCTTGTCCTTAAAGAACCAAATTTCCTTCAGAAGCTTATCTTGAAGGTATCCAAAGGTGCAAAAGACAAGCACGATGCCGATGTAAAATACAAGGCAATCACAAACTACAAGCTGCTTGAACAGCTTATGAAGTCCTGTGATACTTGGGTTGAAATGCTTAAGGATGGCTGGACAAAAATCCATACATCTGCTATGCAGGACAAACTCAGCTGCGAGGAACTTGAAAAGTACATCGTTGCTGGTAGAATCGCAGAACAAAGAATTGCTGCCGAAGTTGAGCAAGCCCGTTTGGATTACGAGCTTTCCGGTCTCATTGCAGACAAGGAAAAGTATGATAACTTAAAAGATGGTTACGAAACCTTGCAGGTTGTTCTTCTTAATCTTGAGAAGTCCCGCGCTGCCTTCGTAATCAGCATCGGTCAGCTCTTCCTTCAGGCAAAAGCAAACAAGAACACGCAGATCGCAGTTCGTACCCAAAGAAGCCACAGTATGGCCCTTGCATCCCAACAGCTCAGAAACGCTGTTCTTAATGCAAAGACCAAGATTGCTATTGAGGGTCAGAAATCCCTTTCTGCTCTTAACAGCGAACTTATGAAAAAGGTCAGCGAAAATACCGTCCTTACCGCAGAAGAATCTGAAAAGATTCTGTTAAACGGTGTATACAGTGTTGAAGCCGCTTTGGAAGCTGCAAAAACAGTTATCGAAGGCTGCGACCTTATCAAGAAGGCTCGTGAAGAAAGATCTGCCGGAATCGCTCAGGAACTCGGTAAGCTTGAAACACTCTTAACCGAGATTGCTCCTTTTGTAACCAGACTCAAGTCTGAAGGCGAACCTAAGGATGCACTTCCCGACTCTACATCAAGTAGTTCACCCGGCCTTAAGTTCTAAGGCGAAATCCCCCCTTTGAAGCACAGTATTAAAATACTGTGCTTCTTTCCTTTTTAATGAGTTATTCACTATATACTTTATTTAATATTTTTCTTCCATTTATTTCTTCTATATTATTGTTAAATAAAGGTTACATAATATTGAACTTTTGAGCGTTTTGTGATATAATCTTTCCGCAATTTATATTAATAGCAAATTTAATTAAATTTTAGGAGGTGTCTATATGCGAATATGTAGACAAGGAAATGGTCATTATTTAAATGGCCTAAACAATCAAGATTTCTGTTACATGGAAAACAACCTGAAACTTGTTACAGATGGTTGCAGTTCCGCCGAGTTTTCTGAGGTGGGAACTAGACTTTTTGTACAGGCTTTCGCAAAGCTTCCCAACCGGTTTGATGTAAATGAATTTGAGGCAAATGTAAAAAAAGCTTTTGACTCTATTCTTTCTATCACGACAAAGGAAGACGCAAACGATTTCATCGCAAACAATTTACTCTTTACCATCATAGCTTGTTTTGAAACCGAGGATAAGTACATAGTAAAGTTCATTGGAGATGGTTATATCATAACCGTAAACCACGAAGATGCTGTAAGTTATACACGTCTCTTCTACGGCAAAACTCCTCCGTACTTTGCATACACCAAGATTCCAACTACAACCTATGAGGAGCCACTCAAGTTTAAGACTTTCGAATATTCTAAGAAAGACTTCAAGCTTGTTGGTATTGCTTCGGATGGTATTGCACCAATCGCAGACAAAAAACTCGATGTGGATTTTGACGCCTTAATTTTAGGTACGGATACTAAGTATTCTCCTGAAGGTATCATCCGCTCTAATCAAAGCCAGTTCTTTGATGACATTACTATTTTGATATAAGGAGAACATGATGGGATTATTTAACAAGAAGAAAAAGCCTGACGAAGTACAAGATTCTGTGGTAGATCCCATAGAGCAAGTATTTGGCGGGCAACCAAAGAAACCTGCTGCGGTTCAGCCTAAAGTAACACCCGTTACTCCTGCACCCGCACAAAAGCCCGTACCTAAACAAGTACAAAGAACACCTGTATATCCACCCGAACATGCTTATGGATATGGAGCTGAAGAAACAGATTTTTATGATGGTCCGACGTTCCCAGAAAACCATATTGGTCCTGGAGCACCATATTATCCATCTGCTACTCCTGTTAAACACGGAGAAAAATCTGATGCATACAGAGGAACTGTAGAACCTTTAAAGCCCGGCGAGAAACCCGAGCCTTGGTATAAAACATATACGCCTAAACCGTTATATGAAAAAAGGAGCGGTATTATCATCGTAGTTGAAGCTTCAGAAGAAACTGTAAGTTACAAAACTGAGATTACAAGACTCATCAATAAAATTGTCACAGACAACCAAGATGAATTCTTTATGTTTATCCGGTTTGGTAACGCTACAAAAAATTCCGAACTTCTTAAAGGAGATACACTTAAAGGTAAAGACCTTGTTTCTCCCCTTCTTACTCTTGATGAAAAAGCTGAAAATAAGTTTGACATATACGCTACGTTAACTCATATCAACAATTTTGTAAAAGACTATGTTACTCTTTACAAATCCTTTGATGTGGATTTAAAGAAGTATATGTTAGAGGAAGTTCGTATCATTTTCATCGGAACAGCTAAGACTGATGAATGCAAGCATAATCCTCGCATTCTTTTAAGAACTATTTCAAAGACCAAGAAGGTTAAAGCAATAAAGTATTTCTGCCTTAAGGACATTCATACCGTTAAAGCTGCCGCCCTTGGTTTCCCTGTTATAGGTCATATCGAATCTAATTTCTATAAATAAGGAGAAACTCATGCGATTCTTTGAAAAACTTAAAGATTTCTTTAAGAAAGTGTTTCGCATAAAATCCAAAAGTTCTGACGATACCCCAAAAGAGGTAGTCGTGGACGACACTCCCGCTGTAGAGGAACTAGAAAAAGAGCTTGAAGAAGTAGAAAAATTTAAAATGCGCAATATAGTTTATGAAAAACTAAACTACCTTGAGCAATACATAAAAGTTTTCTCTCTTCAATTCCCTAGCGAATATCTACACTATCTTGAAAGGATAAACGCAGAACGAAAGGAATACGAAACAGAACTTTCTAAATACTCTGACGGTCTAAACGGTGAGCTTACATTTGCTATTGACCCTGAGTGTGAGTCTGGTAGACTTATTGCAGTTTCTAACTTAGAAATAGAGATTAAAGATTTTGTAGAGTTAGTTGTTAATTACAACATTTACAAAGACAAGTTCTCGAAGCTGATGTTAAAGCTCAATCAGTTCTACAATGCTCTCTTAGATACCAACCGTGAAAACCACGTAGTGGCATCTCAACTTAACAATGCTGTAGCTTCGCTTACAACTCTCTTTAACAAAGCAAAAGGTGAACGTTTCTTTTTAGCCGATACCAGAAAGAAAGAAGAATTTCTAAACTACGTTATATACGCAGAATACATCTTCTTCAAATCTTCTTTAAGGTGTGGCCTTGCAGATACTTTTGATGAGTACAAAAACAACAATTCAAAGTTCTATAACTTGTTCGTTGAATCTGAGTATGATGATTTGGTTTTCAAATACTTCATAGAAGATTTGGAGCATTACCAAAACTACATTACAACTAACATCAAGGATGGTCATATCATCTCCTGCTGTCAAAAGTTACAAAGTAGACTTAGGAACTATGCTACTACCTTCTCTGATTCAGCTTTCTTTGTAGAGCTTATCCAGTTCGAAAACACAGTAGACAACATTGCAGATAATAGCGGAGTGGAATTTATATTCCCCCTTCCTAGTTTCATCACATGTTGTAATCCTGAAAACAACGTAAGTGTAAAGAACACCGCCGTGTCTCTTCTTTCTATGCTTGAAACAAACCGTGCAAAAATCTTAACGGATGTTTTAAGAGGATTTAAAGAAGATATCTCATGGCGTGAGTTTTTCTTTCTTACCAAAATCTTCGAGCTGTATGATGATGTACTTAAGGTGTCTGTAAACACAATCTTTAACTTTGTACACAGCAAGTTTGTAACACTAAGCAGCAAGTACACAGAATACTCGGACTTTTTCATAAGGTCCGAAAAGCAGAAACTACTTTCGTATCACGGTAGCAAGAAAAAGAAATACATTCTTTTTATGGAATGTGAGGATAACAATCTTCAAACCGTATCATACGAACTTAGAAATCTGTATTTAGATTTCCATGTATCAGGTAACAGAGTTTATCTGAATCACTCATACTTTAACGGTTTCAAAAATCTTGAAACAAATTTTGGAGAATACAAATTATTGGAGGATATTTAATATGAACTACATCATATCTGATAGCAAATATGACTTTTCTTCGGACAACATCAACATCATCGCACTGCTCTATGACGAATCCGGCTCTATGGAAGAGCATGTCTATGCAATGCAGAAAGCAAACAAAGCTTTCTTTGATGACTTTTCTAAGTTTGAGGAAAAGGGGTCCATCGCAATTTCCAAAGCACGCTTCAGTAACTATTACCGGATGAGCCCGTTTAAGGAGGTTCGCTTCTTTGACACTGGCTACCGTGCAGACAATGCAACGCACCTTTACTCTTCCATCGTAAGTACTGTAAAGGGTACCATTGCATACTACAACGAGCTCGTAAAAAGACTCAATGTACGTGCGCGTATTACCTTCCTTGTCTTTACCGACGGTGAAGATAACGAAGAAAACGGTAGATATATGAGTGCCGCCAAGCAGGCTATTACCGAGCTCAACTCACTTGATGCTACTACGGTATTTGTTGCTTTTGGCGACGCCATTAGAACTGAAGCCGGTGAAAAACTTGGCTTTACCTGTACGAAGAACATCACTTCGGTAAAGGAGCTTATCTCTTGTCTTGGCAGCGAACTTTCTAAGAGCTGCAAAGAGCAGTCTAGAAGTTCCTATTCCTTGAAGTCCGAGTTCTTCTCTAAGGCAAGCAAGGACAGCACCGCAGATACTTCTGCTGATCAGGCTATCGTAGACGACGATTTCTTTAACGTATAACTCTCCATACAATTTCATTTTAATGGAGGGCCATATGTTTACACTACTTAAACCTACAGCTGTTTTTAAGAGTGCTACATACAAAGCCGAAAACAGCTTCTGCATTCGTGAAAGCAAATACAAAAAGCTTCTCTACAAAATGGATAAGCAGTGGACTAAAGGTCGTTCTAATTCTCTTGTTACTGTATATACTTACGATGGTCTTGATAGAATTGTACTCCATATAACGGATGAAAAACTTTCAAGAATCATCTACAAGGCATTGAAAGCTAGAGATGAAAACTTTAGCGAATATCCAAGCCTTAAGTTTATTACAATAGACAAGTTAGAAAAGGCAGTCTTTGCCGTATACGAAGGTCGTATAGTAGATTCAACACCAAGGCATATCTTTGAAAAACTTGTATCTCTTGCGGATAGTTTCAAAGAGTTTCTTGGGGCATCTGGGGAAAATGTATACATACACTACCCCACCTTGTATCTTTTGTCTGAACATGATCATTGGATTAATGCCTTGTTTATGGCAATGGTATTTGAACCTGTGACTCTCGCTCCTAGCGATATAGACATCATCCTTAGTATAATCTTTGTTAAGTCGGATTATTACACCTCTTACAAAGAGTTCAAGTATTCTATCGCCAACTCTAATTCTACATTCTATGAGTGGCTTAGAATGGGTGTGTTTATCGAAAGTAACAGAAGATATTCTAGTAATATTCCTTTTGAACTTGAGATTAACATTATCCGTTACACTTTGGACAACAATTATATTACGGATTTACACGATCTCTTTAACTACGGCGAAGATGTGCTTGCTTTCAAGAAGTACGATCGTCACTCTACAGCATTCATTATTGATGAGAAGAGATTTGAAGCCTCCGTAAAACAGGTTAGAGAAAATGATGATTTCTTAATATACGAAGATAACGATAATATTACTTACGCAAAGGTAAAAAACGACCAAGACTTTGATATGATAACAAGTAAACTTAAGGAGTTGAATGATCTTACAAAAGTATCTAACTACTCTATTCTTGTTTCTACAAATATTGGTAAGTATCTTTACTTTAGCAAGAGTAAAGAAAGAACACTTAAGGGTGCTATTTCAATTTGTTATGCTTCCGAGAATAATCTGATAAATCTTATTAAAACCTTGGACGACTGGGGCAGATGCAAAAACAAAATAAAGAAATTCTGGTTCTACAAAGATACAGATTTCCTTACTTCTCTTTTGATGGATAGAATAGAATACTACCCAACCTTTGGAGATATCCTCTCTATTTCGTTTAACGAAACAGAAAAAAGCGAACCGTTTAACTATAAATATGTAATGTTTCTTGCAATACGTGAATATCTTGCATACAACAAAATTGATGTTAAAGATATATACAAGTGTGAGTTTGCTAAAATCTTACACCCTGTATTTATGAATGCGTTAATCCAGTTCATAAACAGTGGCATTGTAACCATTACTCCTCAGGATGATACCTTTAACGGTTTGGATGTGTCGCAGGTTGAGTTTGTAGAAAATCTTCCTACAAATGATTCAGCACTTCTTTCTAAGGTTGCTTTCTTTAAGGATTATATTCCCGAAAGTAGTCTTAAGGTTGCACTTAAAACTGTAAAAGATAAGGAAGCTAAAGAAGGTTGTATTAACTTAGATGAATGTTTGGGGTATATCTCCTCTAGAGATATTTCTAAAAACTCTCTTAAAAACATCTTTGCAAATCCTAACCTTCGTGGCAAAGCCTATCTTGTGCCGCTTAAAGTAATAATCTCCAAAAGTGTAACTATAAGCGGTAACTACAAAATAATCGGCGTAATTTGGAATTATGGAAGACTCAAAAACGCTTACCAGGTTATTAAGTCTAACACTCTACATACACAAGAAGCATATGTTGTAATTCACAGCGTACTTGAAACATATATCCAGTATGATAGAAGTGTCTTAGGCATTTCTCCTACAAGCAATCATTTGCTTATTTCTCTAGATTCCAAAATGCCGGTTCTCTACGAACCAGAGCTAAACTACAACTCGTACAAGTCTAATGGATTAAATCCTAAAGAGTACTATTTGTATTTCTTAGACTTGATTGATGCCTCTGCAGACTTTAAGAAAAACTACGATGTATTCGAGTATAACGACTTGGTTAAACAGCGAAATAGAACTAGCTATACTAATCAAGTGGGACAATTTTTAAGTTCTGTACTTGGAATGAGCAAATGCAAATTCCATAATCACTGGCATCTTAGAGATGAGTTTTGTCCTATCTGCAAAAACACATTCCAAATAGTTGATGCAGAAAAGTATGAAACAGCAGTCGCATTCGAGGATAAAGCTGCTAAATTCTACCGCACCGATGGTTCAAGTCTTTTGTATGTTGTAGATAAACGTCTCGAGAAGAAAAACTTTGTAAACGAAGTTAGAATTGCTCTTGAAAATAATCTATATGATGGTTTTCAAGGAATACAACCTACAAGACTTATACAACTTCCTACCGGTATTATTGCTAACAAGTTGCTTGTTACAAATATAAGCATTCCGAACATTATACCGTTAGATAGCTTTAAGCATGTGCAAAGACTGAAAGCAATTTTGGTTATGTACAAGAAGTTGTTACCTAAAATTCAAGATCAATCGTTTATCTCTTCGCACAAAGAAATCTTCGAAACTATGATGATGCATAAAGATTTCAAGGGTGAAATTTTAATTCCTAACCTTGCTTTGTTAGATTCTAGTGCTATTCTTAGCACAGATACTATTCTTAAAAAGTCTAAGGCGGAAAAAACTCTTGAGATTTTTAAGAACTACCTTTTAGGTTATATGTTCGCAGACGATTACTTAGCTAAAGTATATAATCTTGGTCTTAAGAAATTTGTAGCTATTGTGGAAGACATTAAAGCTTGTAAATTTGATGAAGCTCCTATTAAGAGCGCAATTGAAACGTACAAAAACTTCTGTTTTACACATATGCAACCCTTTGCTACTTCTAGGACTATCTGCCCTATTTGTAACCAGGATGGCATAAAGCTTAATCAAATTACTTTTAAGGACAAGGCTCACTTTACTAAGTTAAGTTCACAGAACTCAGACTTTGATGGTGGCGAAGCAGATATCTATCCTTACGAAGATGGAACTGTGCAAAAGATTTTCAAGCCTCATGTAGACTTGGCATTTAAATCTCGTATACTTGCTAAGGCTATGCAAAAAAATCCACTCATTGACGAGTTCAACCATGCACAGACAGGCATTCGCATTATCTCTGCTTCTACCTTGCTGTATATGAAGGAAGGTGGCAATGTTACACTTAAAGGCTTTGTTCAAGAGTTTGTAAAAGACTCGTACAAGATTTCTAATCTTAAAGATAAAGACTTTGTAAAAGAACACGGCTATACAAGAAAACAAGTTGTGGAGATTCTTATTAAGGTTTGTAAGGGAATTGAATTTCTCCATTCCATTGGCGGATTCATTGGCGACCTTAATGGTGGAAATGTCCTAATCCGTGGTACCGATGTGTTTATTATAGACATTGACGGAATGAGCTTTGATGATGTTAAAAACTGTATGTACACTAACATGTACATCTACCCGCCATCTGCTGAAAGTGGTAACATTACTGCTCAAGATGACTGGTATTCACTTGCAGTTCAGTCTTTCTATTACCTTACATACTCCCATCCTTTTAGGGGTATTTC
>JAZOWO010000062.1:0-3206 GCA_045659265.1 Clostridia bacterium
GAAAAAAGAAATACTATACAGTATTTCTTTTTGTTTTTATTTTATATTTATATATATTATTTAGCTTTTTCTACTAAATCTTTTTGTTTCTTTTTATTCTTGAACATTTTATAGAAGTGCCAAGATAAAAATGCTATTACAACTATTACTAATATAACTAGAACTACATTACCAAACACATCTACAACATCCGCTACTTTATGCCATGCTTCTCCTAGAAAATGTCCTGCAGTAACAAGTATTGTATTCCATACTGTTGTACCTATAACCGTATATGCAACAAACGGTAATATTTTCATTTTAGTCATACCTGCAGGTATAGAAATCAGGCTTCTAACAATTGGTATGCATCTACAGAAAAGAACAGTTATATTCCCTTTCTTTTCGAACCAGTTGTTTGCTTTTTCTACGTCTTGTGGTTTGAAACCAAGTATTTTCCCTACTTTACCATCTAACCAACCAGCTATTACATCTTTATTTACAAGTCTACCAATCGCATATAGTGCAAAAGCTCCTACTACCGCTCCTATTGTTGCAACTAGTATTACAAGTGGAACTGTCATATCTGTTTGTGTAGTCATAAACCCACCTAAAGATAATATTATCTCTGATGGTATTGGTGGAAATAGGTTCTCTATTAATATTAATAGACTTATACCTAAATATCCCCAATCATTCATTACTTCTATTATAAATTCTTGCATTTGTTTCTCCTATATATTAATTTTATTCATCTACATCATTAGATATTAATAATAATAATGTCTTAAATATTATCTTTATATCTAACCACAAGCTCATATTATCATAATACTCAACATCGTATCTTAATTTTTGCTTATGAGATATTGTTCTACCACCGTTAACTTGTGCAAGACCTGTTAACCCCGGTCTCATTTTGTATCTCTTCGGATCTATTTCACCTTCCGGCAATTCTTCCCCTGGAATAAAAGGTCTTGGGCCAACTAATGACATATCTCCTTTTAATACATTTATTAATTGTGGTAATTCATTTAATCTTAATCTATCTATTAACTTGCTTACTTTTGTATAACTTTCTGTATAACCATTTTCCTCACAAGGATATACTTTTGTTCTTATTTTATACATAGTAAATGTTTTCTTGTTCTTGCCTTCACGTTTTCTTAGTCTGTTATATATAGGTAATCCTGTGTCTAAATATGTAATAATTATTGTTAAAATAATTAGCGGCCATACTAACAAAAGTAATCCTAATGCTATAACAAAATCTAAAAAAGGTTTTATGAAATTTCTATACATTTCTTCACCTCGTTGTGCTACTTATTCTACCACAGCAGCTATTCTTTTTCAATATTTTGTATTACTTAGATTTAATTCAATTATTGTGCTTTACCACAACTTTTGCAAAATCTAGAATCACTATCTATTGAAGCTCCGCAATGTTTACAATACATAGTATCTCCAACTGCAAATCCTTCTTTTACTGCACCAGCTTTAATTTTAATTCCTTCTTTTTCTATTTCAGCTTCCATTTTAGCCATTTCTTTTAATGTATCTTTATTTCCTTCTAGAATACTTTTCTTAACATCAAGAGCTGTCTTACTTAAATCTTTAAGAGTTTCTCCCATTTCTCCAGATGCCATATCCTTAAGTACTTCCATATTGTTTTTCATCATATTTTTCATTACACTATTTCTTCCTCTTGAAGATACTGTAAAATATATTATTACACCTATTCCTATTAATGCTATAACTAATGGTATAAATGCTAAATATTCTCCCATATACTTCCTCCTAATATATAATATTTATATTGCTATTATACTATATCTATTTTTAATTTTAAAGTATATATTTATTCGTATATATAACATAAAAAGAGAGGTTTCCCTCTCTTTTTACTCACGAGTAAGACTTTCAAAAAAATCCACGTCGTTTTTAGCAATTAACTCTACCCTACCGCAGACTTTGTTTTCTTTACGTCTTTTCCTAAGATAATCCAATCCTTTGTTATTCATAACAATCATACGAATATCTGGATTAAGTTTAAGAATTTTGTCTGCAAGTTCGAATCCGTTCATCTCCGGCATTTGATACTCAGCAATTACGATATCTACATTTCTATCGTTTGTTATCTGCCGTAGAACTGCGTATGGGTAAGTAAACGCTGTACACTCTACATTCTCTGAAGCCGCTAAGAAATCTTTAAGTGTTTCTGCGTAATTCAGGCTGTAGTCTACTACTATTATTTTTTTCATAGCAAGCTCCTTTCAAATTATTGGTATAGCTTTAGTTTTTATCCAAAAATATTATACCACTAAATTGGCTAAAACACAAGAAAAACAGGCATTTCTGCCTGCTTACCATTACATTACTTTATCATCTATTAGTTCAACTATTTTTCCCAATGCTTCTACTAAATCTCCATATTTATTATATTCTTCGTATTTAGATAATGTATATCTACAATTTATCTCAATTTGAAATGTAGGAATACTACATTTAGTTGCTGTATATGTGGATACACAATATTCATGTCTTGCAGCAAATGGATCGTCTACAGTTACATTTTTAATTCCGTATTCCATAAATATTCTAACCATGCTTCCTATTAAGTTATCGTATCCATATACGTTCTTTCCATCATTTACTCCAATACATATGTCTTGTTCTCTATGTGCTGCCATTCCGTGAAAATCTATTAGAGATTTTATATTCTCTTCATTTACTAATTCCAGCACTTTAGATTTATATGTACATTCTTTATCCCAATTTGCATCGTTATATTCGTCTTTAGTTTTATATATGCCATACGTGCTTTGAGTATTTGCAAGAGTCTTTACAATTGCTTTAGTTTTTGTTTCTGCAGGTCTTGTACTATTTTCTCTTGTATGTTCTACGCAATGTGGTGCAGATAAAAGTATCTTCTTTTCTCCTTCTATTACTTTTAGATTAAGTTCATTCATTTGTTTCACCTATTTAATGATATTACAAATATATTGTTAAGTAAAGTTATTTAAACAACAAAAAGCAGGTATTGCTACCTGCTAGTTTGGCTCCTCAAGTTGGACTCGAACCAACGACCTATCGGTTAACAGCCGAGCGCTCTACCGACTGAGCTATTGAGGAATATATAAAAATTGGCGACCCCCTATTTTCCCGTTTAAAGTATCTTCGGCATCGTAGAGCTTAACTTCTGTGTTCGGCATGGGAACAGGTGTACC
>JAZOWO010000063.1:0-2791 GCA_045659265.1 Clostridia bacterium
TGCAAAAGAAAGGTATATCTTTAATAGTGTTAGTAATAACAATAATAGTAATGATAATACTAGCAGCGAGTGTAGTGATAACACTCAGCAATACAGGAGTAATTGATAGAGCAAGCCAAGCGGTAGAGTTAACAAATGAAAATCAAATACAAGATTTCGCGGCGTTAGTATGGTCTGACGCATACATGGATGGAGAAAGAACACAAAGTGGACTTGAAAGTGCTGTTGTGAATGCGCTAACAACTAATGGAGTAAATACAAATGAGTTAGATATAAATGTTACAACAAGTGGCGTTTCAGTAGCAAAGAAAAAAATATATACAGCTGATGAAATAGCAGCAGATTCAAATATATTTGCTATAGGAAAAACAAATGCAAATGATATAATAGGTATATATAATCCGGATACTAAAACATTAACAATAAAGAATAATAACACGACAGGAAACGGAGAAATAAAAAATGCAACTTATTCTACATCATTGTTTAGTACTCTAAAAACAACACTGGAGAATGTTGTTATAGAAAATGGGATAAGCAGCGTTTCTAACTATTTATTTTGTAATTTTTCTAATTTAAAAAATGTTACTATTTCCAAAAGTGTAAAAACAATAGGCAATGATGCTTTTTATGGTTGTAAAGCGCTTACTGGAGTGAATTTAACGAATGGGCTAGAAAAAATATCAAATTGGGCGTTTTACATGTGTGAAGGAATTGAAACGTTAGAATTGCCAGAAGGTCTTGTTGAAATTGGGTTAAGAGCGTTTTCAAATTGTACTAATCTGAAGCAAATAACTATTCCATCTACAGTAACTACCATAGGCACGTATGTTGTCACAAACGAGAAAACGGTAATATTGTTTGGAAAAGAATTTGATATAACATTGCCAACTATAGATGATAGAGCTTTTGCAATAGAATCAAGTAGTTCGCCATCTTCTTTGGGTAACTATGATTTTGCAACAAGATATGGAAATGGAACTACTACTACAATAGATTGTCCTAGAAAAGCATGTTCATATATCGATTATAAATATGTAACTAATATTACAGTAAATAATAAGACTAGACAAATGGTTTATCATTATAAAATATATCCATATAGTTGCCCTATTAAATAAGATACACACAACAAAAAGGACCTTTTATAGGTCCTTTTTCATTATATTTGCATCTTCCAGATTATCATAATATTTAGGTCTTATAGATATATTGTTAAAACCTAGCTTTATATAAAGATTTATAGCAGGTATATTTGAAGTGCGAACTTCAAGGAATATGCTTTCTATTTGTTTTTGTTTTAATTCTTTTTCTAAAGTGTTAAGTAGAGTAGAAGCAATACCTTGTTTTAGGTAATTATTATGTGTTGCTACTGCTGTAATATCTGCATGATCTACTAATAGTTCACATCCTATATATCCAACTACATTGCTTGTAGTATTGTCTATTGCTACAAGATAATATGTATTATCGCTTTCTAAATCTTTTTTAATAGAATCATATGAAAGATTTCTATGTTCTAATGTTTTTTCTATCACTTCAATTTGATTTAGGTGAGAAACATCTGCTTTTTTAATAGATATGTTTTCCATTATTTTTCACCATCACGAGTTCTTTCAGCTTCGCTATTTCTAAAATACATTGCGTCTAATGTTTCGTATGTATATGTATTTTTATCTGTAATTTCTTCTTTAAATATATTTTTTAAATCTAAGGTAGAAGATATAACTTCTGCACCTGTTATTTGCTCTGTAAATGGATTTTCAAGCATTTCTTTGTTATCTGCAACAACTAACATGTCTGCTATTTCTTTTTCTTTTAGAAGGCTTATTAGAGCTTCGTATGGAAGGTTGCCAGATATGTTTGTTTCTTTTAATTCTTTATTATCTGTAACTTCAAATAGTTCATAATATACTCTAGTGTTTTTTGCATCTAGTGTAGATAAGATATATTTGTGATCTGTATCTAAATGATTTAGTGCCATAAGTTTTAAGCTAGTAACACCAAGTATTTTTTTATTTAATACTTTAGCTAAAGCTTTAACAGTAGCTATACCAATTCTAACACCAGTAAAAGAACCAGGGCCTAAAGTACATGCTAATAAATCCATATCTTTAACTTTTACATTGTTTTCATTAAGGACTTCATCTACTAAAGGTAGAAGCTTTTCTGAATGAGTTATTTCATTATCTATTTCTTTAACATATGTTGTATCATTTAACATTAATGCTACAGCAGCTTTTTTAGTTGTGCTGTCTATTGCTAATATATTCATTAGTTATTTCCTCCATGTATTTCTATTGTTCTTTCGTTATCTTCATATTCGTTATTTCTAGTTATTGTTATATATATTGTATTTGTAGGCAATATATCTTTAATTATTTCGCCCCATTCAATAATACATAGACCAGAGTGGAAGTAATCTGTTCCTATTGTGTTTTCGAAGTCTTCGCCATCTGTTAAGCGATATGTATCAAAATGGAATATTTTATTTACCTTATCTAAATTTTCTTTTGGAGTATATTCGTTAACTATTGTAAACGTTGGAGAAGATACATCATTTTCTATTCCAAAGTATCTCGCTATACCACGCATGAATCTTGTTTTACCAGTTCCTAAATCTCCAGTTAGAACAATTATACTGTTATTATTTAAATCTTTTGCAAAATCATATGCAAAATTTTCTGTTTCTTTTTCTGAATGTGTTGTTATTTTCATTATTTTCACCAAAAATATTATACTATTTATATATTAAAAATACAATGTAAATGGGGAATTTAAGGGAAAAATA
>JAZOWO010000064.1:0-2278 GCA_045659265.1 Clostridia bacterium
TATTGTCATTGAATAATCGTTTGTTTGGCATGCTGCATCTAGTTTACCTTCACCATTAATAGTTAGGTCACCACCAGTTACAACCATGAATAATCCGTCACCATTTGGATCATTTTTAGATGTTATTGTTTTTCCATTTAAGTCTAATGTTACTTTTTTATCTACTTTAACAGCAGTTGGTATATCCACGTTAGCTATTAATTTAATTGTTGCACCTGCTTCTGCTGCTTCAAAAGCTTTTGCTAAAAATTCATACTTAACATCTCCAATAATTGCAACTTCTTTATTTACAATTTCAGTATCTTTAGCATCTTCTGGATTTGTTATTTCTGTATTTGTGTCTACATTAGTGTTTACTTCCACTTTAGCTCCATCATCTGTAAAGCTAAAATCAAAAGATAATGCTGGTACTAAGAATTTTTTATTTGTTTTATCGTATTTAGCACCATCTGTTACTGAACCTTCGTCTACATTTCCATCATATGGAACTTCAACTGTTTTCATTTCATTATTTACGAAGAAAATATGTAAGCTTTCTTCTACTTCTTGTGCAGCCGCATCTGATAATATTTCAACAGAATCTGTTGTTATTTTATACCATGATGCACCATCATAATAATATGGTGTAACTGCTTCTAAATCATTTAGTTTATTGCCTAACGCAACCCATACTTTTGATTCGTTTATACCTGCATTAAAAGCTACCCCTGCTGTTATTATTTGATCCATTTCAAATCTAGTAGAACCATATATAATTGCTCCTTCTGCATAATCTTCTGTGCTTTCTAATACAGTTGCCGCAAAACAAGATGGAACTAAAACTATTGCAAATAATATAAATGCTAATGTAATTATTTTTAATTTACTTCTCATATTGTTTTTCCTCCTTTATTAATTTGCTTTTACGTTAGATATTTTGGTATATGTTCCTTTAACAATTGTAATTCCTGTTGCTGGAACACTTCTTGTTACAGTTTTTCCTGCAGTATTTGTTATACTTACAGTTCCTGCTACTTTTTTACCATTTTTAAGAACATATAACATTTGTTGATTTGCCACCGAGTTTGGTATATCTTCAATCTTATATGTTATAACATCTTTCTTTTCCCATTTAGCTGTAAGAGTTATGCTCTTAGTTATTTTTGTAGAGAAATCAAATTTTTCTCCATTATAATACCAACCTAAGAATGTATAACCACTTCTTGTTGGGTTAGATGGTTTAGAAACTGTTTTACCTTTTTCTACTGATTTGCTTGTTACTTTATTGCTGTAACCATAATTAAATTTAACTGTATATTTTGTTACTGTTTCTTTATTTGTTGTTGAAGATGAAGTATTTTCTTTTTCTTCAACTTTTGTCCACTTAGCCACCAGTGTTATATTAGCTGTTATTTTTGTAGTGAAATCAAATTTTGTTTCACCTAAATACCAACCAGCAAATGTATATCCACTTCTTGTTGGATTAGTTGGTTCTGTTAAAGTATCGTTTTCTTCAACAGTTTGACTTGCCACTTCACTTCCACCATTTGAATCAAATTTAACTGTATATGTTAATACTGTTCCTGGTCCAGGAAGTTCCGCATTGTTATTTTCACTCCAAATAGCTGTTATTGTCATATCCTTTGTTACTGGTGTAGAGAAATCAAATTTAACTCCATCATAATACCAGCCTTCAAATGTATACCCTTCTTTAACAGGATCTGCTGGTCTTAATACTCCGTTGTCCTTTTCAACTTTAATAACTATATCTTTTAATCCGTTACCAGTACTAAATGTAACATCACATGTGTTATCCATTAAAGTTGTAAACAACCACCCTAAAAACATAGAAACAATTACTATTATTATTAATATAATAATTTTAACAAACTTGTTATCTTTCTTTTCTTCTGCTTTCTTTTTGTTTTTAGTTTCTGTTTTTGTCTTGGCTTCAGTTGTTGTCTTCTTTTCAGCCTTCGCCGTAGGTTTTTTCTTAACCTCTTCTTCTTTCATATTTTTCCTCCTTTTTCTTACCGACATTATATAACAATTAGATGCTAAAGTCTATCTTTTTAGACAAATTGGTAATTTTTTCTTGTTTTATTTTATAAATAAAAAAATGTACCGCATTTATACAGTACATTTTATATGCTTTTTACTTATTTAATAGTACTATTTCATTAGGCATTTTTGTATGATTTCTATTATTTCTTCTTCCATACCGTGCTCTATATGAACATGATTTACTTGCTTCCAATATATCTTATTTGTAAACATACATATTTTCTTTTTTAATATA
>JAZOWO010000065.1:0-3314 GCA_045659265.1 Clostridia bacterium
AATCATACAAATTAGATGATGCAGAATATGGATTAGTAGTTCTAAACTCAACTGCTGGTACTGCAAAAACTGTAGTAGACAAGTTAAGAGATGAAGGATTAAAAGTAGGATTACTTAAACCAAGAATGTTTAGACCTATGCCACATAAAGAATTTGCAGATAGTCTTAAACATGTAAAAACATTAGCTGTAATGGACAAAGCAGATAGTGTAAATGCAATGTCTGGTCCAGTTTATACTGAACTTATTACAGCTCTACATAAACACGATATACATATACCAGTTTCAAACTACATTTATGGTTTAGGCGGTAGAGATGTTAAAGCTACAGATATTGAAAAAGTATTTAGAGATATACTTGAAGCTAAAGATAATAACGAAAAACTAAATGGTACTTACTACCTTGGTGTAAGAGAATAGGAGGAAAACATGGCATATAATTTAAAAGAAGTTGTAAATAAAAAAATAAGATTTACTAGCGGTCATAGAATGTGTGCTGGTTGTGGTGCTCCTCCTGCAGTAAAAACAATATTGCTTGCAGTAAAACCTGAGGATGAAGTTGTAGTAACTAGTGCCACTGGTTGTTTAGAAGTATCTAGTTGTATTTATCCATATACTTCATGGAAAGACGCTTCATTTATACACAGTGCATTCGAAAATGCTGGTGCTACTTGCTCTGGAGTCGAAGCTGCATATAACGCACTTAAAAGAAAAGGCAAAATAAACAAAACCACAAAATTTATTGCATTTGGTGGTGACGGTGGTACTTATGATATAGGATTACAAAGCTTATCTGGCGCTATGGAAAGAGGACATGATATGGTTTATGTGTGCTATGATAACGGTGCATATATGAACACAGGAACTCAACGTTCTTCTGCTACTCCACACTATGCAGATACAACTACTGCTCCAGCAGGAAAGGTGTCTGGTGGAAAAGGTCAACAAAGAAAAGATTTAACTGAAATAATGGTTAAACACAACATACCTTATGTAGCACAAACTGCTATGTATGGCAACTTTAAGGATATTTATGAAAAAGCAGAAAAAGCAATATATACAGAAGGTCCCGCTTTCTTAAATACATTAGCTCCTTGTCCAAGAGGCTGGGGTTATGATCCTAAAGATTTAATACTTATTGAGAAACTTGCAGTTGAAACTTGTTTCTGGCCACTTTATGAAGTTGTTAATGGTGTGTATAAAGTAAACTACAAACCAGCAAAAAAGCTTCCAGTTGAAGAATTCTTAAGACCACAAAAAAGATTCAAACACCTATTTAAGGAAGGTAATGAATGGATGCTTGAAGAAATACAAAAAGAAGTAGATAAGAAATGGGAATACCTGCTTCACATGGAAGAATTAACAAATAAAGAAGGTTAATATATATAATAAAAATTATAAAAGAGAACGATTAAAAACCGTTCTCTTTATCTTCTTTTTTGTTTTTAACATTTTGTTAATATGTCTATTGACTTTTATGTTAACTTATGTTATAATTATAAATGTGTTAAGACATAGTCCAAATAATAATTTAAAAGGAGTATTAAAAACTAATTATGGCAAACACAATCAAATTCTCAGTAGCTGGTCTCGTGACCGCATTCTTCGCATGGCTGATTTATTATCTTGCTATGCCCGCAGCAAATCTCGGAAACCCTGGTTTCTGGTGGTACATGATCGGAGTTGGAGTAATCCTTACCGTATGTTTCGTTGTCGCAGGTCTTTGGGATGAGATTCTCATTCCCGCCTTCGTCTCTGGCGGACTTACAGTTCTGATGCTCATAATTCTTATCATCGGCGCAATTGCAGGTTCTGCAATGTGTTCTTCTTCCAAGTACTACAGCCGTCTTGATGTTGAAAACACTACGTTTGAACAAGAGTTCAACGAAGTAGACTGGAACACAGTTCCTCAAATCGACAAAGACAGCTCTATCATCCTTGGTAAGAGAAAAATGGGTACCCTTACAGATATGGTTTCTCAGTTCAATGTAATGGACGAGTATACCATCATCAACTACAATGGTTCTCCCGTACGCGTATCGCCTCTTGGCTATGCAGGTTTCTTCAAGTACAACAATAACAAGATTAACGGTATCCCTGGATACGTACTTGTTAACGGTGTAACTAAAGAAGCTGAGTACGTTGAACTCGAAGAGGGTATGCAGTACTCTCCTAGCTCTTACTGGGGTAAGGACCTTAAGAGATATCTTCGTAGAAACTTCAGAAGCACCATGTTTGGTGAATTTTCTTTTGAAATTGACGACGAGGGTAATCCTTTCTGGATTGTTCCTACCTACAAGTATAGTGCAGGCATCGGCGGCGCCAAGACTCCTACCGGTTGTATTACAGTAGATCCCGTTTCTGGTAAGCTTCACTCTTATTCTTTGGACGAAGTTCCTGAATGGATTGACGCAGCACTTGATCCCAATCTTACAGTCTCTATGATTGATTCTTGGGGTATGTACGGCAACGGTTTCTGGAATACCTGGTTTGGTCAAAAAGGCGTAAAGAAGTCCACTGAAGGCTACAACTATGTAACTATTGGCAATGATGTTTACCTCTATACTGGTATTACCTCTGTCGTAGCAGACGAGTCTAACATCGGTTTCATTTTGGTAAACATGAGAACAGGTGCAGCAAAGTACTTCGAGCTTGATTCCGCAGAAGAATATTCTGCCATGGATTCTGCAAAGGGTGCCGTACAGCACTTGAACTATACCGCAACATTCCCCATTCTCATTAGTGTAGATGGCAAGCCCACTTACTTCTTGAGTCTTAAGGATAATGCTGGTTTGGTAAAGATGTATGCGTTTGTTTCTGTACAGAACATTCAGCAGGTTAGCGTAACTGATGCTTCTCAAGGCGTAGAAGTTGCTCTTAGCAACTATATGAATCTTGTAAATAACGGTCTTAACACAACCCCCGACACAGAAGCTGAAGCGCAAACCACTGATGTTGTTGTAACTGAAATTTACACTGCAATCATCGAAGGCAACTCTTACTACTACATTATTGCAGATAGCAACTTGTATGTAGCACCCATTTCGGCTGGACAATATGTACTTCCTATTCTCAAAGCCGGAGATAATGTACGTATCACCTACATGGAAATGAATTCTCATAGGAAGGTGATAACAATTGAGGAGATTAATTAATATGACTGCTATGGATAAGCAAAACAGACTCACGATCACTGAGAACATTCGCGATATCGTAAATTTGGATTTCACTCAAGAAATTCGGATATACTTAAATATTGCAGATGGCAACACCATTCTTCTTTCGAATGATAAAGAACTTGACCTTCCCTGCTTT
>JAZOWO010000066.1:0-12483 GCA_045659265.1 Clostridia bacterium
GTTTTGGTAAGGTTCTTCGCGTTGCGTCGAATTAAACCACATACTCCACTGCTTGTGCGGGCCCCCGTCAATTTCTTTGAGTTTCAACCTTGCGGCCGTACTCCTCAGGTGGGATACTTATTGCGTTTGCGCCGGCACAGATAGGCGCCTACCTACACCTAGTATCCATCCTTTACAGTGTGGACTACCACCGTATCTAATCCTGTTTGCTCCCCACACTTTCGCTCCTCAACGTCAGTTACAGTCCAGAAAACCGCCTTCGCCACTGGTGTTCCTCCTAATATCTACGCATTTCACCGCTACACTAGGAATTCCGTTTTCCTCTCCTGCAATCTAGGTTAACAGTTTCAGATGCAGTTTCAATGTTGAGCACTGAAATTTCACATCTGACTTGCTATCCCGTCTACACGCCCTTTACACCCAGTAAATCCGGATCACGCTTGCACCCTACGTATTACCGCGGCTGCTGGCACGTAGTTGGCCGGTGCTTTTTCTTTAGGTACCGTCATTTTTTCTTCCCTAACAAAATAAGTTTACAATCCGAAGACCTTCTTCCTTCACGCGGCGTCACTGGATCAGAGTTCCCTCCATTGTCCAATATTCCCGACTGCTGCCTCCCGTAGGAGTCTGGGCCGTGTCTCAGTCCCAATGTGGCCGGCCAGCCTCTCAGCTCGGCTACTGATCATCGTCTTGGGAGGCCGTTACCCTTCCAACTAACTAATCAGCCGCAGGTCCATCTAAAAGCGGATTGCTCCTTTGACCCCTGTGTCATGCGACACTGTGGTCTTATGCGGTATTAGCACCCATTTCTGAGTGTTATCCCCCTCTTCTAGGCAGGTTACCTACGTATTACTCACCCGTCCGCCACTAAAATCTAAAAAACATCCGTCTGCTATTCCTCATAGCAAGCTACTTGTTCAAGCTTACTTCAGTACATTAGATTTTCGTTCGACTTGCATGTCTTAAGTGCGCCGCCAGCGTTCATCCTGAGCCAGAATCAAACTCTTGTCTTAAATTCTCTCAAGATAACGTTAGCTATCTCTTAATTACTTTGTTTTAATAAAATTAACGTGGTTGTTATGTTTTCCATAACCCCATCTTTACTTGGCTTGTTTTACTCTTTATTTTTCAATGTGCTTTAAAATATCGCGTGTTTACCGCGACATCGTAGATATATTTTAGCACAGGGATACCATATTGTCAACACTAATTTCAAAAAAAATTAAAAATTTTTTAAGTTTTTTTAGAGCCCTTGATATTACTGGGTTTGAAGGCACTCTTTTTTCTTAAAATTCTACTAAAATTACATCTTCACCAATTAATTTTACATTATTCCACGGAATAGTTATATTGTTTTTTCCGCCAATACTTTTTATTAACTTTCCAGTTCCAGCCACAACTATACTTTTTATAGCTCCATTTGTTAGTTCTGCATCCACATCTATAACAAATCCTAATATTTTTCCATTTGTTATATTTACCACTTCTTTTTGTCTAAAATCTATTCCTCTTGCCATACTTTTCACCTAACACGCCTTTAACTTCATTCCTTCTATTATTCCAGATGCTATAGCTTCGCCTATTATATATATGTTATTAATTATCCACTCTGCATCTTTTAAATTATCATGATATCCAACTTCAACAAGAACCGCCGGACTATTAACACTCGTTGTCTCTACTATCTTATCATTATATATAACACCATTATCCGTCTCTTTATTATAATATATCTTTTTCAACTCTTTATATATTTCTTTTGCTACTCCATTTGATCTTTCACAGCCCACTTTAGGAAAACATTCTAGTCCACTTGCACCACCGTAATTACTATGTATTGCCACATGTATATCTACATTTAATGAATTGCTTTCTTTTATTATATTCTCTCTACTCATTTCTCTTCTGTTCCTATACACTATAAAATCTTCAGAGCCAACTAATATTCTTTCTATCACATCAGCTATCATATTCATTCTATATTCTTCTGTTCCATATTCTCCTACACCAAAACTTTTGTCTTGCATCGAAGGGCTTAAATAAATCTTATACATATCAATCACCTATTAATATATATAATAAAAAGAGTGAAAAAATATCACTCTTTTAACATTCTTCTTTTCATTCTTTCTAAAGCTGTCTTTTCTATTCTAGAAATTTGCGCTTGGGATACTCCTATTTCTTCTGCTAGTTCAACTTGTGTTTTATTATCAAAGAATCTTCTTTTAATAATATTTCTTTCTTTTTCAGATAACTTTTCTAGAGCTTGTATAACCGCCAACTTATCTGTTAGCGTTTCCGCATCATTCTTTTCACTTTTTAATTGATCTAATACATATATTACATCTCCACCATCATTGTATACAGCGTCATAAATAGACATCGGCGTAACAGTGCTATCTAAGGCAAGTATTACATCTTCTTTCTCTGCGCCTGTTAATTCTACAAGCTGTTCAATTGTAGGTTCTTCATTATGCTCACTTATATATTTTTCTTTTTCTTTAGATAATCTATAAGACAAATCTCTAATAGATCTACTTATTCTCATAGAACTACTATCTCTTAAGAATCTTTTTATTTCCCCTATTATCATTGGTACTGCATACGTAGAGAACTGTACATTTTGGGTTATGTCAAAATTATCTATAGCCTTTATTAATCCTACAACACCCACTTGAAACACATCATCTACATTTTCGCATCTATAATTAAATTTCTTTACCATACTTAATACTAATCTTAAATTAGCATTTATAAATTCTTGCTTTAACTCTGTATGTCCTTCTTTTATTTTAATTAACATTTCATTTTGTTCTTTCGCAGATAGTACTGGCAATTCCTTTGTATTTACTCCATTTATTTCTACTTTTATTGTTCTCATTCGTTTCCTCCCTAATAAGTATCCACTTACTAGTCATATTTTGCTTTGGTTTATCCACTTTATTCACTGTGAGACATCAAACTTCTTTTTTAGACGATTTATGACTTTCTTTTCTATTCTAGATATATATGATTGAGATATTCCGAGTTTGTCTGCAACCTCTTTTTGAGTTAATTCTTTTTTTCCATCAAAACCGTATCTTAACTCCATTATTTCCTTTTCTCTAAAATCTAAATTCTTAATTGCCATATTTACTATCTTTCTATTATCATTATCCTCTACTTGCTTAAACAAGCTGTCGTTGTCTGACCCCAAAATATCTCCTAGCGCTAAATCATTTCCTTCACTATCTGTATTTATTGGTTCGTCTATAGAAACTTCTGATTTTGTCTTCTGCGACTTTCTTAAATACATAAGTATTTCATTTTCTATGCATCTAGAGGCGTATGTAGCTAGTTTTATATTTTTCTCTGCATTAAAGCTATTGACTCCCTTCATAAGACCTATAGTCCCAATAGATATTAAATCTTCTATATTCACGCCAGAGTTTTCAAATTTCTTTGCTATATATACAACCAATCTTAAATTTTTCTCTACCAATTTCTTTCTTGCTTCATCATCTCCCGAAACTAATCTATCTAGCATTTCTTTTTCTTCGTCATTAGATAAAGGCTCTGGTAATTTATCTGTTCCAGATATGTATAGTAACTCTTCACCATCGCTTAACAAACTTAATATATATTCATATATTTCTTTTATCTTTTTGTTTTTTATCTTCATATCTTAATACCTCCCATAAAATCTGTATACAATATGTAGTTTAGTATCATGTTGTAATTGTTTTGTTTGGATAGCGTTCTATTCTCAAAGACCACACCTGCTTTTACAACCCATTTTTGTTTTTTACTACTTATTTTTATATCTTCTAAAATATATGCTTTCTTTGTACAAACATTTCCAAGTGTTACAGTTTTTACATCATAACTTTGCATATTACTTAAACTATCTACTATCTTTTCATCTATAACTTCGGCGAATATTACCGGTAAACCATGTGAACATACCGTGTTCCCGGTATCTAAAAAACCCGTAAATGTATATATCTCTCCTTTAATATTTAGCTCAACCACATAATTTAATTCTCTTTTATTAAGTTCTACTTTATACATTTCCCATAATCTAAATATAAAAGTCTTAGCTAAATAATATGTAGCTATATATACTAAAGCTCTTTCTAAAGTATTACTCACAGATAAATTAAATATATTCGCCACAAATACATACGCGCCTGCGTTTATTGTTGAGACCATAAAAAATACCAGTATACATTTCAGATAAACTTTGATATTTTTGATTTCTGTAGCAATATATATGGTTAGTAACGCTAAGCATATTTTGGATAGTGCAAAATTCATTTCTCTAATTTTGAAAAACAGCATTATTGCCACATATATGCTAGAAATTATAGCTGCCAATATTATTTTTTTATTGTTAATTTTTAATTTTGTTACTTCTAATGTTTCTTTTATTATTATGAAATCCATTATTATATTTTCTAAAAAAATATACTCTAGATAAATATTCATTGATTACCTCGTATTAATTATATTTATCTGAGTATTAAAATTTTGTTGAAAGAATGTCTTAAATTATTTTTTCGATTTACAAATTTAGATAAAAAAGAAGAGAAATGTTTTCACATTTCTCTTTTAATACATATTTTTTATTTTTATTGTATTTTTTAGTCTCTATTTCTTCTTAAGAATGGAGGGATATCCAAGTCTGCAGTATAGTCTGTTCTTGGAGATACTCTTCCGCTCATAGCTGCTCCAGAAGTTTGTCCTTCTGATGTTCTTTCTGCCATTGTGCTTCTGAAACTATCTATTATTTCTTGAGATTTTGTATCTGTAGTTCCCCATTTATCAAAGCCTGTTGCGATTACTGTTATAACGATTTCATCTTGTAAGCTTTCGTCGATAACTGCACCAAATATGATATTTGCTTCTGGATCAACAGATTTTTGAACTAATTCTGCTGCTTCATTTATTTCTAATAATCCAAGGTCTTTACCACCAGTAATATTGATAAGAACTCCGCCTGCACCTTCAATAGAAGTTTCAAGTAATGGACTGTGGATAGCTTGTCTTGCAGCTTCTCCGGCTCTATTTTCGCCTCTTGCTCTACCAATACCCATATGTGCAACGCCTTTGTCTAACATTATTGTTTTAACGTCAGCGAAGTCTAGGTTGATTATACCTTTAACCGTGATAAGGTCAGATACACCTTGTACACCTTGTTTTAATATATTGTCTGCTTTTAAGAAAGCTGATTCAACTGTAGTATCTTTTTCAACTACTTGTAATAATTTTTCATTAGGTACTACGATTATTGTATCTACATTTTGTTTTAATTCTTCGATACCTTTATCAGCTTGCATCATTCTTCTCTTTCCTTCAAATGGGAAAGGTTTTGTTACAACTGCTACTGTTAATATTCCCATTCCTTTAGAAATATCAGCTATAACTGGTGCAGCACCTGTACCAGTTCCACCACCCATTCCTGAAGTAATGAATACCATATCTGCTCCTTTTAGAGCTTCTGCTATTTCAGCTTTTGATTCTTCAGCGCTGCATTCACCAATCTCTGGGTTTGCTCCAGCACCTAAACCTCTTGTTAGCTTTTCACCAATTTGGATCTTAGTTTGTGCCTTAGAAGCTTCTAAAGCTTGTTGATCCGTATTTACAGCTATAAATTCTACATCTCTTAAACCAGCCTCAATCATTCTGTTTAATGCGTTTCCGCCGCCGCCACCAACACCAATTACCTTAATGTTTGCTGACCCTGACTTGAACATTGTTTCTTCCATCTTAAAAATCCCCCTCTTCTTCATTATCGTTCTTTTTTCTTTTAAGTGTATTTGTTATCTTTTCTTTTGCCTTATTTATAACTTCCATTATTTTGTCCTTCATTCCAGGCTCTGTCATAATCTCTATATCACTATTTACATGTTTGCTTGTTCCTACATTTGCAATATATTTAACCATTCCAAATGCAACTATGTGTTGTGGCTTGATTACGTTTATTAATTTAGGACTGCATATTCTTACTTGATTTACTTTAAGTGTAAGCACTGCTAATTCTTCAGCGCCAGAAATGTTGCTTAACCCTTGTCCTGTGATTACAACACATTCTATTTTGCCAATCAAGTTGTTTTCTGCCATTATTTTTCTTGTTATTTGATAAATTTCTTTAACTCTTGCTTCTATAATTCTTACTATATCACTACATTTAACTATATTAGATTCTTCATCACTTGCTTTTTTAGTTGTCAGTTTAACATCGTGATTGTTAGATATCATAGCTTCAATCGCTAAATTATATTGCCTTTTCAACTTGTCCGCTTCATCTAAATCTATATTTAATGAAATTGCAATATCACTTGTTATATGATCTCCACCAACAGGTAATGTATTATTGTATTCTAGAGAACCATTCTTAAATACAGATATTTCTGTATGAGCTGCTCCTATATCTAGTAATAATACTCCTAAGTCTTTTTCTTCTGGCATTAATACTACATTTGATGATGCAAATGTTTCTAATACATAACCATCAATTTTTAGCTCTGCAAGTTCCATTACTCTAGTTATTTCTTCTACTGCTTGTTTATCTGCGATTATTATATCTGCATCTATTACAAAGAATTTTGCGAATGCCCCTATTGGTTCTTCAAAATATTCTCTATCATTTACTATATATCTTGTTGGTATAATATCTATTATTTGTTCTTTGTTATTTTGTCTAATACTCAATTGTATTTTTTCCATTACTGCGGTTATATCTCTATACGACAAACCGTCATCTGGTTTTTCAACATCACCCTTAAATCTTATTTTTTCAATTCTAGTATTGATGCCTTTTATATTTACATACGCTGAATTTATATATAATCCAGCTGTATCTTCTGCTTCTGTAATTGCTTTTACTACCGATTCAGCAACTTCATTGCAGTTAACTATTTTCCCCTTTTTTATTCCATTAGACTTTGCCAATCCATATCCAACTACTTCTATTTCGCCAAATTTGTTTACTTGCCCAACTACTGCAGCTGATTTAGAGGCCCCCATGTCTAAGGAAACAATAATGTCACCTATAGCCACTTTTAATTCCCCCTGTTTGTCATGGGTATATAATACTATTTTTTTAATAAAAAATCAATACTTTACATTAAAAATCTGTAATCTTTTTGTAATATTTTTGATACATAACTCGTAACCCCTGTGTTACAGTGATTTCAAGGGGTGTAGGGAATTTGTTTTTATGTAAACCAGTAGTAAAAATAAGGAAAAATTGTAATATTTAAAGCTCATAAAAACTGCCAATATTGATAACAATATTTCAGTGCATTTTTCTATATTTCTTATTAATTTTTTAGCTATTTGTTTGTTCAATCTTAAAACTAGTATTAATTTCAATATATTATAACCATCGAGAGGATATATTGGCATTAAATTTATTAACGCTAACGCCATATTTATTTCATATACTATTCTTATATTTCTAAAAATTATTGCTAACATTATATTAGCAAGCGGTCCTGCTAGATATATCAAAATACCTTTAAGTCCTACTATATTCCCTTTTATTACTGCATTCATCCCAGAAATTCGTATATTTATTCTTCTTAATTCATAATTAAACAATAGACCGCACTATAATATGTGCCAATTCATGAAATAGCACGAACAAAAAACAAGTAAAATAATTATTTAAGAACTGCCTAGCAATGCTAGACAGTACACAAACAAATAGTATTATAACTACACTTTCCTCTAAATATATTTCTCTATTTAATATTTTCAATTTCATTATATATTTACCACTAGTCTAGGATTTATCTTTTCACCTTTATATTCTATTTCAAAATGCAAATGAGGACCTGTTGAATATCCTGTAGAACCCATTTCTCCTATCTTTGTTCCAGCTTTCACTTTAGTTCCTTTCTTCACACTTATTTTATTTAAATGACAATATATTGTTCTGATATCCCCATTTTCCACAACAACATAGTTTCCATTATACTTATTATTACTTGCTATTGTGACCTTTCCTTCTATGCTACTTACTACCTTTGTCCCTTTTTTATTTGCTATATCAACACCTGTATGATAACTATCTATATCATCAAATATAACTTCACGAGCTCCAAAGTTTGAAGTAATTGTTCCTGTAGTTGGCTTTACAAATTCAATTCCTGTTGCTTTAATTTTATCTACTACACTACTTTCTTTACTTACCGAGCTAACCGCTGTAATGTACTTTTCTTCAACACTACTCCCCACACCTAAATTCTCATTATATATCTCTACTTCTTGATTTTCACTTTCACTATTACTAGTTTCTTCATATATTTCTACCTCTTCTTTTTCTTTATTATTTAAATTTATAAAGTAATGCTTTAATTTATCTATTTTTGTTTTTACCCCATTCTCTAATTCATCTGGAATTATACCTTCTATATATGAATATCCCAGTGTTGTTAAACTTGATATGTCTTCTATTACTTCATTTAAGGTATAGCTTTTGCTAATTTCCATCTTCATTTTTTTAGTTATCTCTGCTTCTTGTACGATTTTAATATTCATAACCTTTATTAAAATTACAAATGTACAAATTGCGATAGTCGTTATCCCTTGTACTGCTAATCTAAATATTATTTTTTCTTTTAATGAAGCTATACTTTTCTTTTTCCTAACTCTTTCATCATTATTATCTTCATCTTTTGTAATATTTATATTGTGATTCTCATAGTAACTTCTCTTTAATGTACGCTTTGCTACAATACCTTCCATACAAACCTCCAAAAAAAAGACTTATCCTAATACAATATATTGGATAAGTCTTTTTTTATGACTATTACATTTTATTTAATTTTAATATTATTTAAACTATCTTTCCTGTTAAATACCATTTGTTGTTTTCTATAATCTCTATGTCTTTTACTGTTCCTATATCTTTTTCATCGGCTTCAAAAACAACTATCTTATTGTCTATTGTTCTTCCTGTATACATTTTATCGTTATTTTTACTTAATCCTTCTACTAAAATCTTATGAACAGTTCCTATTTTCTTTTCATTTTCTTCAAGAACTAACTTTTCAAATAGAGCTTTTAACCTTTGTAGTCTTTCTACTTTAACGCTTTCTTCTATTTGGTTTTCCATTCTTTCAGCACGAGTTCCTTTTCTTATGCTATAGCAGAACATATACACAAGCGAAAATTTTACTTTATCTACTACATCCATAGTATCTAAGAAATCTTCTTCTGTTTCACCAGGGAATCCAACAATTATATCTGTTGAAAATGATACATTTGGTATTCTTTCTTTCATCTTTTCTACCAATGTTAAGAAATGTTCTTTAGTATATCTTCTATTCATCGCTTCAAGAATTTTAGTGCTTCCTGATTGAAGTGGTAAATGTATTTGTTTTGCTATTTTATCTGAAGAAGCAATTTTATCTATTAATGCATCTGTAAAATCCTTTGGATGTGGAGATATAAATCTTATAATTTCTATTCCTTCTACTTTTTCTATTTCACTTAATAGATCTACAAATGTATATTTATTTTCTTTGAAATCGTTACCATATGAATTTACATTTTGCCCAAGTAATGTTATTTCTTTATATCCTTTACTTGCTACTGTTTTTACATCATTTAGAATGTCTTCAGGTAATCTACTTCTTTCTCTTCCTCTTACATAAGGAACTATGCAATACGAACAAAAGTTGTTACAACCGTAAATTATACTAATTGATGCTTTGTATCCATCTTCATATCTAATTGGCACATCTTCTACTATCTCGTGTTCGTTATCTTGTACTTCTTGAGTTTTCTTGTGATTCTTTATTGCTAAATACAACTTTTCTGCAAAGAATTGCATGCTTTTTGTACCTAAAACAACATCTACAAAAGAATATGAAGATCTTATTTTATCTAGTATATGGCCTTGTTCTGTCATACAACCAACAATTGCAATATACATATCTTTGTTTTGTTTCTTTCTTGTTTTAAGATAACCAACTCTACCAAATAGTTTATCTTCTGCATTTTCACGTATGCAGCATGTGTTAAACAAAACAACATTCGCTTTTTCTATTTCTTCTGCTTTAGTAAATCCCATTTCTTCAAGGATACCAGCATATTTCATAGAGTCGTTTTCGTTTAATGCACATCCCATTGTCTCTATGTAATATGTGAAGTGCTTATTTTCACTATCTAACAATTCTTTTATTCTTTTTTCATAGTCTATTTTGTATCTCATAATTTCACCTGGTTAGTATTGTACCATAAAACGATAGAAATTTCCATAGCATTAAATATACAAAGAAACAAAGAAGATAACTAACGCTATCTTCTTTGCTATTATTATTGTTATTGATTTTTATTTTGTTCTTGTTTGATTTTTTCTTCCTTATCCTTATGATATTTTTCACTTGCTGCAAACCATGATTTATATTTTTCGTCTTTTCTTCTATCTTCTATATCGTAATTTTCAGTTAAGTATTTTCCCATATACTTTGTTACTTTTTCTGCGCCATATACATTCAAGTGGTCTCCACCATCTGCTGTATCTGTTTTCCAATCTAATCCTATTTCATCTAAAACTAAATTTAGATCCAAAAATTTTAATTGTTTTTCTTCAGCATATTTACTTAGCTCTTTGCTTTTTGCGTATGACCATGAATCTGCCGATGGAATCTCAACAAGGATTAACTCAATGTTTTCTTTTTTACAAACATCTATAATTTTATCCATATATTTCTTTGTTTTTTCAGGAAATTTATATGTTTCTCCCTTATCTTCCATATATGTCTTTCCACCTTCATATGCTTTAATCTTTGCAGTTAAATCCATTCCTTTATATGCAAACTCTGTATATCCATATGCTTGCGTAAAATCTTCTACTGTTAAATCTGCAACTCTAGAATGGTATCTTAATATTGGAAATACAAAAGAAATTCTCTTTTCTTTTGACATCTTAAAAGTTCTGTCTAACAATGCTCTTATCTTAACTGAAGACATTTGCATATTATCTAGTGCTTTTCTATAGTTTGATTCATTACTTTGATTTGTACTTTGTATTGCATCTACATTAAACACTATAATATCTGGCTTTTGTTTTCTTAACGCATCAAGTAAAACATAATATCCTGTCCATATTCTTTGACCTGGCGATGTATATGAATAACTAGCTATTCCATATTCATCCCATAAAAGAATTGGTGCCATTCCTCTATACATATCGCTATTTCCCATAAACATTACGTCTAAAGAATTCTTTTCTTCTGCGTAAAAGCCGCGTACTATGTTTGTTATATAGTTATCTTCTTCTTTAGTCCATTTAGGAACAAATATTGGAGAAATTATATAGATTATTGCTGTCATTACTATTAAAAATATAGCTATCGATAATATTTTTTTCTTCATATAACTACCTCCTAAAACTGCCCATATATAAAGTTTGAGGTATCATAACCTTCACCATATATTCCAAAAATAACAATACTTAAAACTGCGAAACCATAAACTAAATATCTTGTTAAAACATTCTTTTCTCTTAATTTTAAATAGATTTTTGTTCCTTTTTCTTGGAATATTCCAATTATTATTAATCCTATTACATATGCTATTAATATGATAAAGTCTAATGTTACTAAACCACATTCCATTATTCCAATTTTGCTTGCCTTAAACATATTCGCAAAGTTTCTTATAAACATTGTGAATGAAGAAGATCTAAACATCATCATTCCTATTATTACAAACATTGTTGTTCTTAATACTTCATAAAGTACAAAGCCTTTGCTTTCTACATTTACTTTTAATTTTTGTCTAATTTTTTGTAATATTGGTGCTAGTAAAATTCCAATTATTATTAAAAGATAATAATACATTCCGTACGCAACATATTTCCAACTTGCACCATGCCAAATTCCGTTATATAACCATACAAAAAGTAATGGGAATGAAACTATTAAAAATTTGGCCATTTCCTTTTTGAAATGCTTTCTAAAGAAGCTTGTTGCATTCATATTCATTTTACTTAATGATACTGGATAGAATATATATTCTTTTATCCAAGCACCAAGTGTAATATGCCATCTCCTCCAGAACTCTTGAATACTTCTTGAAAAGAATGGTCTATTAAAGTTTTCTGCTAATTCTATTCCGAATAATCTTGATGTTCCAATTACAATGTCCATACACCCTGCAAACTCTGCGTATATTTGTAATGTATATAACACTGCTCCTAAGAACATTACTATTCCAAAACTTTCTTCTGCAAATACTTGATTAACAAATATTCCAGCTCTATCTGCAATTACTATTTTTTTGAAAACACCTAACAAGATTAACGATGCACCATGAATTATATTATCTATATCAAATTTATGTGCTTCATATAATTGATTACCAACTTGTTCATATTTTGTAATTGGTCCTTGTGTTATACTTGGAAAAAACGATAAGTATAATGCAATTTTAAATGGATTTTTCTCAGCTTCGTATTTTCCTCTATATACATCAACAATATAACTT
>JAZOWO010000067.1:0-2640 GCA_045659265.1 Clostridia bacterium
ATTGGATTTTGTTTTTAACCGCACATATTATACCATTTTAATTTGTTTATGTCAACTTAGCGCCAGGCTGGGCATACCTTCACGGTATTGGCCTCTTGTTTGTACACCGCCAATTCCTTTTAATCCTTCTCTAGTATTAGAAATTATACTAGCAAGAGGAGCAAATTTATCTACAGGAGTATATGCTACTGTTTGTGCCACTATAATAGGGTCTAGCATGTCAATTAAGACTCTTTTAGGTGCACTGGCAAAGTTAGCTCCTGCACTTAAAATAGCCTCGTAATATGACTGACAGGCGCCTGCAAAGATAACTAAATTATCTAATGAGTGTTCATATCTTCTTGCTTCTAAAACACTTTCTATGTAATATCTAGAATTTTTGTAATTATCTATATTATATATATCGTTCCTTTTTCTAATAAAAGCATCGTGACCTGTAAGAACTAATATGTTTGGTCTTATTCTAGTTAAGAGATTGTATACATATTTAGGTTGGTCTTGTTCTTTAATGTTATATACATGAGCAGTTATTCCCATCTTTTTATATACATCTTTACATTTGTTTGCATATTCTGAATCGCCGTCTATATGAAGAACAACACCAGGTTTTTTGAATACGGCTTCTTTAGTATAAGTTGGTATTGTTTGATCATAAGAAGTAAAGTTACTTCTTAAGTTAAATCTATTTTTAACACCAGAGTAGGTTCTAGAGAGTCTTGAAGTAGTATTCTTTTCTACAATCTTCATTCTATTTTTTATTTCCTCTGGAGGGACAAGTTTAAGGTCATATATTGGAGCATCAGCAATTATCCTTACAGTTATTCCTATTAAATCTACCATTTCACCATATACTTTGGTTACTCTAAATAACACATCATAACCATAAGATTTTCTTGCTACAATCTCTCCCGTATTAAATGTTTGCATATTATTCACCTAAGGTATTATATGCATAAAAAGAAAAGGTGTTAGCATTTGCTAACACCTTTAGGTTTATTTAGTTGTTTTTCTTTGGAAATTATTCCGTTTTGTCTTCGGGAGTTTCAGGTTCCGTGGGAACGGTACCTTCACCTTCGGGTTCGGGCTCAGGCTTGGGAGCGTTGAGCTCGTCTACCAAGGCCTGGCACTCAGCAACAACGATAATCTGTGCGTCGATTTCAGCACGGATAACGGTGCTGGTTCTACCGGCGGTAAGAGGCTTTCTCTTGTACGAGGTCTTACCAAGCTCGAGGTAGAGCGCGGTGAGTTTCAGATTTGCATCTTCCAAAGCTTTGTCTGCCTTGAACTTTTTCTGCTTATCCGAAATGAAGTCTGCGGTCTTGTTGAAGATTTCGGAATTTCCGATTGCCTTTGAGATAGTTTCTTTAAATCCTGCCATGGATTTAATCCTCCTTAAATTTAATTTAGACTTAATTTTGTAGTGAGCATAATTATATCACTAGGGTGTGGGGTTATCAAGATTTCTCGTAAATGTATGCAGAGTTTTGGTTAGTAACTATAAACTTGTTTGCAAATCTATAGATGTTAGAATCCTTTTTAGCATACTCGCATTCGATACTCTTAAATGATCCGTTGTTTACATTGTAGAAATAGATGTTACCATTTCCGACATAGTAGAGTGTACTTCCATAGAAGGAGAGTGAAGTACTCAAGGAACGATTAAGTGTAAACTCAGTAACCTGCTCAGAATCCTTCTCTATAACGATACCCCTTGTAATATTGTCCTCTTTGAAAAGAACAATACGTTTTCTAGAAAGCTCATCATAGCAGATACCAATTCGCATACTTCCGGTAAACTTGTTTTTGGAAATTGAGTATACCTTAGAAGAATTACAATATACATCATAGGTGTTTTTGTTTGTGTTATCTTCTACGAAAACGAATTTATCCCCTTCGTCTACACTAAGATTAAGTATAGGGAAGTTAGAAGGTTTTTTGATGGTATGAGTTTTAATCTCTCCAGTATCAGGATTAAATTCGTCTACGAAAAGTTCACACTTGTTGTTAGAGGTATAGTAGAGAGCGTTAGGATTAATCTCAATAGCACCATTTGCGTAGCGCTTGTATACTCTGTATTCCTTCTCAGATTTAATATCAAAGAAGTAAGACATGTTTCCTACGACTACTAAAACACCTAACTCATTAACACTTAATGTATCATAACCGTTGATGTTTACAAATACTCTTTCTTTGAATATTAGGTTCATTTGGTTGTCTACGTACACATCGGGTGTAACAATAGCTTTTACCGGTCGTTCATACTGCTTAGGGATAAACAGGTTATCGCATTTCTTAAGGTGAGTAAGATATTCCTCAAGAATTGAAAGCATACTTTCGCGTTTTTTGCCTTCAAATGTTTCAAGGAAGTACTTGGTAAGAGATGCAGGTAAGAAGTCCCAACCAATGCTTATGCTTGGAGGCATAATGTGATGTTCACCAAGAATAGATAGACCTTGCTTCATGCGTTCTGTTTCGTTCGCAGGAATCTTTTCTATACTTGAAATACCCCTAAAAGGATGGGAGTATGTAAGGTAATAGAAAGACTGAACTGCAAGTGAATACCAGTCATCTTGAGCAGTAATGTTACCACTTTCAGCAGATGGCGGGTAGATGTACATGTTAGTGTACATACAGTTTTTA
>JAZOWO010000068.1:0-7284 GCA_045659265.1 Clostridia bacterium
TAGCTAGTGTGGCGACACCTAGATGCGAGCTTTAAAGGGAAACCGCTACAAGGCAACAAGTAGTAGTTTGTAGGGAAATCCAACTTGACCTCAAGCCACAAAATTTACTTATCGCATTGCCATATCATATATAGTATAAAGGATAGAAATGAAAGAAAATACAAAATGGATAATAACTACGTTTATGCTAACATTTATGTTAGCTTTATTATTTGGAGGAGTATCTAACGTAGTAATAGAAAAATTAAATATAATATTAGCAATTTTAGTACTTGTAGCGGTTGTAGTTATAGGTATTTTATTTGACATGATTGGTATGGCAATAGCAACTTGTGATGAAGCGCCATTCCATGCAAAAGCGGCTAAAAAAGCTGGTGGAGCAAAAGAAGTGTTAAGATTGTTAAAGAGCAAAGATAAGGCTACTAACATATGTAATGACCTTTTAGGTGATATATGTGGTATCGTATCTGGTAGTGCAGGTGCTCTTATATCTGTAAAACTTGCAGTAATTCTTGAAATGGATGTTGTAATGGTAAGCCTTGTTCTAAGTGCAATTATAGCGGCTGTAACAGTCGGTGGTAAAGCTTTAGGAAAAGGAATATCTATGAAAAATGCTGAAGCAATTATGAGCATGGTAGGCGGAATAATACATCTAATAGCTCCGGTTAAAGAAAAGAATAAACCAAATAAAAAAGAAAATAAAGAAAAAGAAACAAAGCAATTTTAATATTATTTATGATATATAGAAGATGCGTTAGCATCTTCTTTTTGTTTTAATGACCTTTTTAATACTACTTTAATTGACAAGAAAATACCTTTGGAATATACTTTTTTAAGAGGAAAAAACAAATGACAAATTGGATTATATTAACTGTGCTATATGCTGTAATAAACGGTATATTTCAATGCGCAAAGAAAAAATCTATAGAGAAGAATACAATATTTGAAGTATTAGCTATTTTCTCGTTAATAGCCTTTATAATATCTGCTATAATGATGAGAGATAGTATATTAATAGATTTTAGATACTTGTTAATTATTTTATTTAAATCTGCTATTATTGTAATAGCATGGGTTTTAGCATTAAATGCGTTAAAAAAGATAGAAATTAGTCTATATGGAGTAATAAATTTATCTAGAATAATATTTTCTGTAATCTTAAGTGTATTAATATTAGGTGAAAAATTAACTTTCTCGGTAATTGCGGGAGTAATACTTGTAATAACTGGATTGGTATTAGTAAATAAAATAGGCAGTAAAAAAGGCGAGAAGAGGACGGATAACAAGGCTATACTTATGCTTTTAGGTTCGTGTTTCTTAAATGCGACATCGGCAATAATAGATAAAGGGATAACGGCTAAAGTAACAAGTTCTCAACTTCAATTCTACTTCTTGTTATTTTTAACAATAATATATTGGATAATATTGTTATTTAAGCAAAGGAAAGTAGACTTTAAGTCTATGAATAAAAATTATTGGATTTTAATAGCAGCTTTAAGCTTGGTGTTTGGAGATAAGTTCTTGTTTATAGCAAACGAAATACCAGAGAGTAAAGTGGCCGTAATGACACTTATTAAGCAATTAAGTGTAATAGAAATAATAATATTAGGAAAAATATTCTTTAAGGAAAAGAATATAATTAAGAAGTTGTTGTGTTCGTTACTAGTTATATTAGGTATACTTTTAACGGTAATTTAAGATAATTAAACGCAAAAAGCACCCCAATGTTTTGGGGTGCTGTTGTTTTTAAAGTAGGTGGGACTTATGATACAAAGTCCAAAATGTTTGGAACAATAAAAGTATTGTTCTCGTCCAAATAGCCTAATACATAGGCCTTAAATCTTGTGGAATCGTACTTTTTTTGGTAAATGGTCAATGCATCTTCAGGGCAGGCGGCTTGAATATATTCGGGGATATAAAGTCCGAACGCAGAAAGCTTTTTAGGCTCATCAAGCAGCCTGCTCACAAGATGATATCGCATTCCAGGAGTGGGTGGCTCGAGCTTTTTTGCAGATCCGTAACGCATATGAAAATTAGGGATGAGAAGACTGTCGCCATCCATAAAACCGATGCATCTGGAAAAATTTATTGCAGCTTTCAAAGAAAAGCTTGGGTGTTCTTCAAGCAGTGCCATAATATTTTCTGCATAAAAGTTTAATGCAGCCTGCTCAGAATCGGCTTCGATTATCTTTGAGTCAGTATAGCGGATTCTAAAATCGCTCCCGAGCATATTGCCAATGTTTCCTACTACATACTTCATCGCTTTTTCCTTTCTCATAATTATGATTAAATTTTTGGGGTATAACGCAAGTGAATTATATCACAAAAAATGTACAAATGCAAATTTATGAGTAAGTGGTAGACATAAAATCGTTAAAATTCGTTTAATATATTGCTAAAATATATGTGTTTTGGTATAATTATTAAAGGAGTTTTTTATGAAAAATGTAAAGATTTTAACTTTCCATAATGCTGAAAATTATGGAGCGAATCTTCAAGCGTATGCACTAAAAGAAGTGCTAAAAGAAATGGATACAAATCCTTCTTTTATAAACTACATGGATAAGCATATTCTTAAAGATTACAAATTAATAAGAACTAACTCTCTTAAATCTTTTTTCTCAAGTTTATGGTATATGCCAAGAAACTTAAAAAGAAAGAAAAGTTTTAAGATTTTTTGTGATACATATTTAGATGGTAATAGCAAAAAGTATTATTCAAAAAAAGAAATAGAACAAGATTTATCTTCTAAAGATATTCTTGTCGCTGGAAGTGATCAAATATTTAATCCTGAACTTACAGGCGGTCTTTCAGATGTGTACACATTAAACTTTAAGAAGGATAATGTAGATAAAATAATATATGGTGCTAGTGTTGGAAATGACGAGCTTTTAGAAGCTAATAAAGAAGATTTCAAAGAAAAGTTAAATAAACTGGAATACATATCTGTAAGAGAAGAAAATATAGCAAACAGTTTAGAAAAAATACTTAACAAGAAAGTTGAGAAAGTATTAGATCCAACATTACTTCTTGAAAAAGAAAAGTGGGAAGAACTAATTAATAAAGAAAAAACAGTAGATTTAGATAATACAAAATATATACTGGTTTATACATTATTTGAAAATCCAGAGATAACTAAAATAGCGAATTATATATCTGATAAAACAGGGCTTAAGGTAATTCATTTTAGAAAATATAATGCATACAAAAACGAATTTATGTCTATGTATTCTAAAGGACCTGCAGATTTTGTAAATGCATTTAAGAATGCAGAATATATTGTGACAAACTCATTTCATGGATTAGTATTTAGTATAATTTTTGAAAGAAAACAGTATATTGTAATGCCAAATTCTAGAGGTGGTAGATTAAAAGACCTATTAACTCTAGCTGAACTAGAGAAAAGGGCTGTAAATTCGTTAGAGGACATTAAAAGTAAAGAATTGAATGAGATTATAGATTACGAATTAGTAAAAGATAAATTAAATATTGAAAAAGAAAAATCTATTAAATATTTAAGAGGTGGAATATGCAAGGGTTAAAAGAGTTATCTGATATAGAGTTAGAAGAATTAATAATAAAGGGCGAAGTTACAATGCCGGATTTAGTAGATAACGGCATTTGTCCAACTTGTTTTGATAGAGCCCACAACAATTGCCTTTATGGAGATAATACTGCTAAGGTGTTATATGAAGATGAGACTTTAGAATGCTTTTTAGTTGGAAATCCTAGAGCAAAAGGACATACAGCAATATCTTCTAAGACTCATTATAAAGATATGATGGATATTCCAGATGATTTATGCAATAAAATATTTATTTTTGCAAAGAAAATGATGAACATATTAAAAGAAGTATATGGTTCAGAAAGTGTATATCTATGTACGATGTGTGATGGCCCAATGAACCACTTCCATATACAATTAATACCAAGATATGGCTTTGAAAAAAGAGGTTCTAAAAACTTTGTAAAAGAAAGACAAGAATATGTACATGATGAGATTAAAATAAAAGAAATTAAAGAAAGAATTTAGAAAGGTAAATATATAATGTCGAAAGAAAAACAACTCATGAAGAATACAGCTATTATTACAATAGGTAAAGTGTGTACGCAGATGATTAGCTTCTTTTTGCTACCCCTTTATACTGCTATATTTACAACAGATGAATATGGTATAGTAGACCTATTTAATACAATAGTAGCCTGTGTATTACCGATAGTAACATTACAAATAGAACAAGGGTTATTTAGATTCCTTATAGATACGCGTGATGATGATACGGGTAAAACGAAATTAATAACAAGTACAGCCATATTGTTTTTATTCCAGACACTAATTTATGTTGGATTATATAGCATAATACAAAATTATATAAATAGTGAGTACAAGCACTTTTTATTACTTAATGTTATAGCAAATATGGCTTCTGGATTAATGCTACAACTAGCAAGAGGACTTGGTAAAAACAAAGAATACTCAATTGGTAGCTTTATTGTTGCTGGATTTACAGTAATACTCAATGTGCTACTAATAGTTGTACTAAGATTTAGAGTAGAAGGAATGTTCCTATCTATCTTTATAGCGAATATGTTAGCGAGTATATATCTATTCTTTGCTTGTAAAACATATAAATACATTAAGAGAACAGGATTTAGATTTAGTGCAATAAAAGCAATGCTTAAATATTCTATAGCGTTAATACCAAACGCAATATCTTGGTGGGTAATTAATGTGTCAGATAGAGCAATAATTTCTGGATTGTTAAGTATAGGAGCAAATGGCATATATGCAGCAGCAAATAAGTTTTCTGGTGTATACATAAATGCGTATAATATATTTAATATAGCGTGGACGGAATCTGCCGCGGTAAATATAGATTCAGAAGATAGGGATAAATATTTTACAAACATAATAAACACAGGATTTCAAGTGTTTGGTAGCATAGCACTTCTTGTAATAGCGCTAACACCATTCATATTCCCATTAATAATAAACGCAAAATTTGGTGAAGCGTATAATCAAATACCGCTACTAATGTTAGCATCTCTATTTAATGTTGGTGTAGGGCTTGTAAGCGTTATATATGTAGCTAAAAAACGTTCGTTAGATATATCTAAAACTTCATTTATGTCTGCAATAATAAATGTAGTGGTAAATGTATTGTTAATTAAGTATATAGGCCTTTATGCAGCATCTATATCTACCATAGTTGCATATTTATCTATGTTCATATATAGAGCAGTTGATTGTAAAAAATATGTAGACTTTAAGATGGATTTAAGAATGATTACTAAACTAGCTATAATGTTTTTATTAACATTTGTTGCCTTCTATATTAACAACATAGTTATAAATATATTAATGCTTGTAGGTGTATTAGCATTTACAGTTATATATAACAAAAATGGATTTAAGAAGATAATTAAGATAATAAAGAATAGAAAATCAAAAGCATAAAAACAATTAAGATGTGTGAATGAAAAGAGGGGTTTTTTAAGCCCCTCTTTAATATTTTTCATAACGTATTTTTCTATGAATTTTGCATAATAAACATAAAGATATATATTAATAAAAACATATATCAAAAAAGTGCCGTTTTTCCTTGATACATCGCGACTTTTTTGGTATAATAAATAATAGACTTTTTGAGACTAAAAGGAGTAAATAAATTGGAGAATATCTATCTAAAAACAAAAAACAAAAAAGAATGTAACGGCTGCACTGCTTGTGCATATGTTTGCCCTAAAAATTGTATAACAATGAAGGAAGATAGTGAGGGATTTATATATCCTGTAATAGATGAAACAAATTGTGTACATTGCAATAAATGTTTAACGGTATGTAGTAATACATATAAACAAGAAGATAAAAGAAAGATAACTCCTTTTGGCATAGTGCATAATAATAAAGAAGTGTTAAATAAAAGTACTTCTGGTGGAACATTTTACGCTCTAATAGCAGACCTGTTTAGCAAAGCTAATTCAGTGTGCTATGGCGCTGCATACGATGAAAAACTAGAAGTAAAACATATGAGGGCAGAAACTATAGAAGATGCAATGAAATTCATGGGCTCAAAATATGTAAGAAGCAATATAGATGGTATATACGAACTAGTTAAACAAGATTTGCTTGCAGGTAAAAATGTATTATTTACAGGAACTCCTTGTATGACAGCTGGGCTATATACTTATCTAAAAAGAGATGCAGATAATTTAATTACATGTAATATAATATGTCATTCTAATCCATCTCCTAAGGTATTTGCTAAATATATTAAATGTTTAGAATTAACTAAAGGAAGCAAAGTTAAGAATATAACATTTAGGGCAAAAGAAACTGGTTGGAGAAATGCAACTCCTGTTATAGAACTAGAAAATGGTACAAGGTTTGAAGAAGATACATTTGCAAAAGCATTTTCTCGTACATTAATATCTAGACCATGCTGTAGTGATTGCAGATTTACCGAACCATATAAAGTAGCAGATATAACAATTGGTGACTTTTGGGGTGTAGAAAAATTAACAGATATTAAAGATATAGAAAATGGAATATCTTTAGTATATGCAAATACTAAAAAAGGATTAGATAGGATAAACAAATTAAAAGGTGTAACAAAATATGAATTAGATGAAAATCTAAACTATTTAATATACAATCATCACGCACCTCTAAAAGAACATAGAAACAGATAAAAGTTTTTTAATAAGTTAAATAAAATAGAAGACAAAGATATTATTAAATTAATAAATAACATGTCTAAAGAAAGATTCGTAAGAAGAGTTCTTAAGAAATTGAGAATGTTAAAATAAAGATATATAGATATAAATTAGATTAGAAAGGAGAAAAACATGAAGAAAAAAGTATTGTTCGTAGTAGATGAAAGAAGACTAGGCGGAGTAAGTATAGTTTTAGAAAATATATTAAACAAAATAGATCTAAAAAGATTAGATATAACAGTTCTTGTCTTGCACAATAACGGAACAAGACTTTCTAATCTAAGAAAAGAAATAAAAGTAATATATGGGCCTAAAAAATTAGATATAGTAGATAGAGGGGTAAAAGAATTACTTTTTACCGGAAATCTATTTGGAGCTTTAAGGAAATTATATCTAGCTTATCTTATGAAGATGTGTAAGGCTAAAAAATACATGTCTAAAATAAGAAAAGATATGAAGCTAGAAGACTATGATGTAGAAGTGGCATTCAAAGCAGGAATATGTTCTGTATTTGTTGCAAGTGGTAATGCAAAATATAAGATAAATTGGGTTCATGAAGATTATGGG
>JAZOWO010000069.1:0-6085 GCA_045659265.1 Clostridia bacterium
ATACAATCATTATTACAAGGATATCATATTGACGGATATTTAACAAGTCAAGATTATTCATATTTAATGGGAATTATCAGAAAGATGGACGGAATAGAACAGGAAATGTTACAACAACTATTTAGTGCTTCTGGATTAAAAGTAAAGTATGTTATTACTGATGAAGAGTTAAATGACTTTAAATCAAATCTTTATAATAAGTTATTAAGATTAATAGAAATGGTAAAACAGGATTCTTAATATATTAGGAGGGTAAGCTATGTTAAATCAAAAATTAGAAATTATAAAACAAAATTTATTATCTTACAAAAAACCTTTAAAAGAAATGATTGTAAATAATGGAGATATTCTAGTATTTGACATAGAAGCTTGTGCAATAAAAAATCATACAGAAATGTTAACTTATTCAATAGCTGTTATGAATTGTAATGAATGTTCTGATATAATGTACTGGACTAATGATGTAACAGAATTTATGGAATATTTACTAAATCTAGAAGTTAAAAATGTTAAACTATATGCTCATAACTGTTCATATGATATTAAACCTTTCATATTAGACTTTACTTCAAGATATGATACAAAACAAAAACTTCCTTTATTAATTGAAAAAGATTTTATGAGTTATTTTGACGATATAACAATTCCAGTTAAAATGGAGAAAAAAGATAAAAGTAAGCTTCAACCTTTTGAATATGATTTAAGGGTAAAAGATAATATATTTTATTCATTAACTATTCAATCTGATACATGCAAAATAACATTTTTAGACAGTTATAAAATTTTACCTATGAGTTTAAAAAATGCTTGTAAAGGATTCCTAAATTTAGAGTTATCAAAAGACGGTTTGGATTATGATAAGGAAAGGTCATTAGATGAAGAATTAACATTAGAAGAATACGCATATATTTATGATGATGTTTATGGCTTAAAGTATCTTATAAAATTATGTTGTGTAGAAGGTTTTGAAGCTAATGGAAAACATATATTATTTACAAAGTTAACTAGTAGCGGGCAATCATTATATGACTATATGCACACATTAAAAGAAGACTTCGAATACCATCAAAATAGTTTTGAAGATTATTCAGAAGCTTATTGGTATTTAGAAAACAAATTATCAAACAATAATTATTACAATTTAGATGATGGTAAAAATAGGAATCCAATTCAACAGGAAGACAAAAAAGCAAAGTTTATATTTACTAGTTTTTATCCTCCAATGAATCCATTTGATGAAGATTGGTTAAGGTTATCTTATTACGGTGGTTTGTGTACTCCTCATTATGAAAATGTTGAAAAGTATTCAAAATATAAAAATAAACATGGAGTTGTATTAGATGTAAATTCTTTATATCCATTCTGTATGAAAACATTTATGCTTCCATATGGAGAACCAGTTGTAAATTTAAAACCTTATATAAAAATGAGTGATTCTTATAAAAAGAATTACCCTTTATATGCACAAGAAATTACAATATATGAAATGGATATTAAACCAAACAAAATGCCATTTATACAAGTTAAAAATTCTCCTTATTTCACACAAAGAGAAATATTAAGTAGTAATAAAAAAGACGGTGAATACAGAACAATTAAATTAAGATTGTGTAACCCTTTACTAGAATTATTATTTGAAAATTACAACGTAAAAGTTTATAAGTTAGGTTCTCACATGGCATTTAGAGGAAGTAATAAATTATTTGAAAATTATCTTAATTTCTGGTCTGATGTAAAACAAAATTCTAAAGGAGCAAAAAGGGCAACGGCCAAGCTTCGACAAAATGGCCTTTACGGTAAATTCGGCATGAACAGTAATTCTTCAATCTTAAAATTTGAAAATGATAACGGCGTATACAAAATTGTTAATACACATGAAGACTATATTAGTAATTCTATTTATCTACCAATGGCAACATTTATCACAAGTTATGCAAAGAAATATTTGGTTGAAGCTGTTAATAATAACTATGATAGATTTATGTATTGTGATACTGATTCACTTCATTTATTTGGTAGTTTAGACCAAGTAAAAGGAATTGAAATAGATGGTAAGAAATATGGAGCGTGGGACAATGAATTAAAATTCAATGACTTCATTTATATATCACCTAAAAGATATGCAGAAAAAGACATTGAAACTGGTGAATGGATTATAAAATGTTGTGGATTATCAGACGATATAATGAAGCAAGTATCAGACTTAACAATCTTTACATGTTGTGAAAATCCGAAGGAAATTAAAAAACTATTATCTAAAAATGAAATATATACTAAAGATAACGATATTTATTATTACTATGATAGTAAATATACTAAAAAAGTAAAAGGTGTATTCAAATCTAAAAAAGCTAAAATTATAAAAGGTGGTACAGACATTCAAGAACAACCTTACATGATAACAAAAACAAATTTTTATTAAGAGGTGGTATAAATGAGTTTATTGGAAAAGTATATTAATGAAAATGGAGAATCTTATATCAAATCATTAGCGACTAAGAGTTTTAATGCTTATCTTTATGACTACAAGTCATCATTTGATTATGATGACTTCTACCAAACTTGTTTAATAAATTTATTTAAAGATTTAGAAAAAAATTATGACCCTTCAAGGGCTAGTATCACAACTTATATTTACCAACGTATTCCAAATTATGCTTACACAGTATTAAGAAATTTTAAAGCAAAAAAGAGAATACCTTCTGAAGGTTTAATTTCAATAGAACAAGAAGTAAATGGCACAGAAAATATAAAGTATTCTGATTTTCTTTCATATGATATTAACTTTGATGATAATTTAAAATCACTAATAAAAACTTTTGTAGATTGCATTGATAAAGAAGAGAATAAGAAAATATTTGAATTATATCATATTGGATATACATTATCTGAAATAGGTGAAATAATGAATCTTAAAAAGACAGTAGTCAATACAAGGATTCAATATATAAAAAATAAATTCAAAGAGGGGAAATATAAGTATGAATAAGAATGAATTTTTAGAAGCAAACTATAAAGAATTCGTATATGCTTGTGGTATTAAATATCACATATGTAAAAAATTTATAGACTTCGACGACTATAAACAAAGAACATTTTTAAGATACTTAAAAGGAGTTGGATATAATCCAGATAAAGGTATGACCAAATTTGGTTTTATGTGCATGGTTGCAACCAATGAAGCATTAGAAGTAATAAGATACAATTCATCAGAATGCAGAACACAAGATAAGTTGCAATATTCCCCTAATTATATAGATAGTGAAGGAAAAGAATTATTTCCAGAACCATATTTTGAGGAAGATTATTCATACTTGGAAGTTGAAAGAATCTTAGAAAAACTATATAAAACTTTATCAGAAAAAGAAAAGATAGTTTTAGAATATAAATTAAAAGATTTAAACGGCACACAAATAGCAAATAGAATAGGAGTATCACAACAATATGTAAGTGCTATATTAAAGAGAATTAGAAGGAAAGCTTCAAAGATAGTATAAAAAAAGTTTCACGTGAAACGTTATATATGTTTCACGTGAAACGTTTTATTTTACGCCTAATTTTTTAAGACATTCATACATAAATATTTTAGTAGTTTGCTTATCAAATCTTACCTGTCCTAATTGGAATCCTTTCACAAATTGCTTAAATAATGGAAAGTCATTTATTTTACTATGAAGTATAGCTGTATTGTCATGTGATTCCATATTTAATACAAATTTGGTTACATTTCTATCTATCTTAGAACAACAGTAAAACATACCTGTTCTAGTTGATTGATAAATTGTAGATTCTCTATTTCCATCTGATAAAGTACATAGAGAATACATATTCTTTAATGATAACCTTTCAATAAATACCATGCTATCTCTTAATGCTTCATTATTTAAAGCATAGTCAGAATATTTTGTACCTTCAATAAGTCGTCCAAATCTTGTATTCTTCTTTTCATTTATGAAGTCATCATTTTTAGTAACATCTATTATTAATTCTCCATTTCTTGCTAATGTGAATCTTTCATTTTTATTTGGTGTAACATTAAAGAAAATAAAGTATGGATTAACTTCTGTAATAAAGTTTGCTAAAAGATATGCTTTTACATTATCTCTTTTTCTAGCGACCGTTTCGAATAAATCTAAAAACATTTCTACTTCATTATTTATATAACGCATAATACCAGTAGATGTATCTATGATAAATTCATCAAATATAATTAAAGTAACGTTTGGATATGGAGTTGATTTATACTTCTGTGACATTGATAGGGGTATAGCAAATCCAGATATTTCTCCATCAATATAAGCAACTTTACCCTTTATTTCGAATTCATGCCCGGGGAATTCCTGTCTTATGTCATCAAAGAATTTATTAAATTCTGATAATTCAGTTTTATATCTTCTACAATATATAAACTGTTCACCCTTTTTAAGAAAATTTTTAATGGCCATTTTCTTACTTCCATAAGATTTACCGAATCCACGGTTTGTTAATATTACATTTAAACAACAGTTATAAGAATTAATTTTATCGTAATTATACCATGCCATATTATCACCTATTTTATTATAGCATTATATCCTTTAGATTCTAATTCAGATTTTAATTTTTCTGCGTTTTCTTTTTTGCTAAATGCTCCAACTTGTACACGGTAAACATCATTAGATTTAGGTTGTTCTTTTATTTCTTTACCTGTTAAACTCTTTACAATGGCTCTACAAATATTTTCAAAATTAGTACGATATTTATTAACATCAGCTTCACTATCAACAAAACATATTTCAATAATGATTGATTTTTTAGTTGTATTTTTTAAGAAGTTAAAATCACGGTTTATTTTTACTCCTCTATTTAATAAATTAGATGAATTCGCAATATCTGTTACTAATTGTTTTTCAAAATTACCTTGTGAATATACCCAAACTTCTGTTCCCCTGTTATCTTTTGTAACAACATGTGCATTAAAATGTATTGATATATCCAATCCGTCTTTAAATTGATTATGCCAATTAACTATATTTTTTAAGTTTTGACTACTACTACTTGATGTATCATGGTAAGTATAACACTCTACGCCTAAAGTATTACATATTTGTTTTACTCTATCTACTACTTTTCTTGCTTCTGTTACTTCGTCTATGAAGTGTGAAGCACCTTTACAATTTATTGAGTGTCCAGATGAAATATTTAATTGATTATACATAATTATATCCTCCTATCTATTTATTTATAATTATTAATTTTTATGATAATCACAAAAAGTAAAATGATGATTAATTTTAATTGAATTTCAAAAACCATTTTTAATTAATTCTGTCCTCCAATTTTTCAATTCTTGTTGATATTTCCTTTAAAGTAACATTAAGATTGTTTAAAGCTTCTGTGAATTTTGAGTTGTTATAAAATAATACTACACAACATGCTATTGGAAAACCAACATTTGAAATTAAAGTTGTTATTTCTTCCATATTATATCACTCCTATAGCTAACCAATTTACTCTTACTGCACCTATTCCATACTTTTCATCTTGAGCACCTTTATTAGATTTAGCACATAATGTCATTTTTGTGAATCCAACATCTTTTGTATATACTGATAACCAAGCTGTCATATCACACATAGAAATTATATTTGTAAAATTTAACTTAAATTCTACAGGGAATATTACTGTAGTTTCTCCAACATAATCAGATGTTTGAATTATAGCTGTTCCCCATTGAATAGTAAGACCATTTGATAATGTTACATAACCATTATTAGAATTACTTGAATTTATTGTCGCTTTTTCATTTACTTCATTTATTGCTTCAACTACGTTTTTTGCTGTAGTATCTAGTGAATTATCAGTTTTCTTTTGATAATTACTAGATGTTGAAGTAGATAAACCATTTACAGCATTAATATAGCCTGTCCTTACAGATTCGATATTTTCTTCTAATATTTCTATGTCATTTTCATTTTGTGATACTCTATTAGAAATATCTGTTATATCAAGTGATAAATCATCAACATTTTGATTTATTGTATTTAATATTTCTGTTCTTAATGAATTAACTAATGACGTACATTCTGTCTTAATTGTATTGAAT
>JAZOWO010000070.1:0-26641 GCA_045659265.1 Clostridia bacterium
ATTATTAGATAATATAGTAGTATCGATAACGTAGGAGGAAACTATGTATTATAACAAGGGTATAGAAGAAATAGAAAAAGAACTAAAGACTAGTTCGAAGGGGTTAACTAGTAAAGAAGTAGCCAAAAGACAAGAAAAGTATGGACTGAATGTATTACCAAAGAAGGAATCGGATAGTATTGTTAAGATATTCTTTAATGAATTTAAGGATCCAATGGTAATATTATTGCTATTTGCTATTCTTGCTTCATTAATAGCAGGAGAAGTTATAGATGCTATAGCAATATTTGTAATTGTATTAATCGATGCTGCTATGGGAGCATACCAAGAAAACAAAGCAAATAATACGGCAGAGGCATTAGCAAAACTTGTAACAACTAAAGTAAAAGTTATAAGAGATAATGAAGTAATATCTATAGATGCAAAAGATTTAACCATAGGAGATTATGTACTATTAGAATCTGGAGATAAAATTAGTGCAGATATGAGAATTGTAGAAGCACATAACCTAGCTATAGATGAATCAATCCTTACAGGTGAAAGTGTACAAGTATCTAAAAATAGCGATACTGTAAACAAAGAAAATGTCCTAATTGCAGATCAAAGTAATATGGCTTTCTCTGGTACAACAGTTGTAACAGGTAGAGCAAAAGCTATAGTTGTAAGTATAGGATTACAAACAGAAATAGGTAAGATAGCAGACAGCATAAACAATGCTGAAGATGAAAAATCTCCTCTAACAATAAGAGTAGAAAAACTATCTAAACAAATTAGTATGTTAGTTATAGCGGTTGCAATCGTAGTAGCAACATTATTAATAATAAAACAAGTACCAGCAAATGAAATATTCTTATCTGTAATAGCACTTGCAGTATCAGCAATGCCAGAAGGATTACCTTTAGCACTTACGATGGCTCTAACAATAGCATCAAATAAGATGGCTAAGAAAAATGTAATTGTTAGAAAATTAAAATCAGCTGAATCTTTAGGTAGCTGTACCGTTATAGCATCAGATAAGACTGGAACATTAACAGTTAATGAACAAACAGCTAAGAAAATAATTTTACCAAATAACCATGAATACAATGTATCTGGAACGGGCTTTAGTTTTGATGGAAAGGTTACAGGAGATAATATAGAATATGCTAAAGAAATAGCAGTTCTAGGTGTAATAAACAATGAATCAACAGTAAATGAACATCAAACAATAGGTGATTCAATAGATATTGCATTTAAAGTATTAGGAAAGAAATTAGATGTAGAAACACATACATTAAGAACTCTTGAAACAATACCTTATGAATCAGAGAATAAATTCTCAGCAGTATTCTATGAAAAAGAGGGAGAAACATATTGTACAGTTAAAGGTTCGCTAGAAGTAGTTAAATCTTTCTGTAAAGATATTAATCTAGTAAAAGAAAAATTAGATTCAGATATATTAGAAAACCAAAACGAAGCATTAGCAAAAGATGGTTATAGAGTTATAGCTCTTGCTAATGGAAAAATAAAAAAACAAGAACATTATACAATAGATGATATAAAGAACTTAACATTTATGGGTATGGTAGCATTCATAGACCCAATAAGAAAAGAAGCAGTAGCTTCAATAAAAGAATGTCGTGGGGCTGGAATTAAAGTTCTTATGATAACAGGCGACCACCCACTTACAGCATTCTCAATAGCAAAAGACTTAAAATTAACAGATAAATTTGAACAAGTAGCAACTGGCCATGAAGTAGATGAAGAATTTAATAAAGGCGAAGAAAGCTTTGATAAATTTATTAAAGGTAAAGTGGTTTATGCTAGAGTTACGCCACTTCAAAAATTAAAAATAGTAGAATCATTAAAAAGACAAGGCGAATTTGTTGCAGTTACAGGTGATGGCGTAAATGATGCACCAGCACTTAAAGCGGCTAATATCGGTGTTGCAATGGGAAGCGGAACAGATATAGCTCGTGAAACAGCGGATATGATAATAGTAGACGATAACTTCACATCAATAGTTGAAGGTATTAAAGAGGGACGTGTAGCTTATGCTAACATCCGTAAGATAATACTATTCTTAATATCTTGTGGCTTAGCAGAAGTAGCATTCTTCTGTTTATCTATAGTATTAAATCTTCCAATGCCACTTGTTGCAATCCAATTGTTATGGTTGAACGTTGTAACAGATGGTGTTCAAGACTTTGCTTTATCTTTTGAAAAAGCAGAAAAAGGAATATTAAAAGAAAAACCACGTGATCCAAAAGAATCAATATTTAATAAAGAATTATTACAAGAAATATTAGTATCTGGTGGAGTTATAGGAACAGTAGTATTTACAGTTTGGTACTTCTTATTAAATAAATTTAATATGGAAGTATATATGGCTCGTGGATACATTATGGCACTTATGGTATTTATACAAAACATACATGTATTTAACTGTAGAAGTGAACATAGATCAGCATTTAGTACACCACTTAGCAATAACTGGTTTATATTATGCGGAGTATTAGCTTCAATACTATTACAAATAATTGTTATGGAAGTTCCATTCTTCTCGCAATTCTTACAAACAGTTTCTATACCATTTGGACACTTAGCATACTTGTTTGCAACAGCAGCATTAATATTAATTGTTATGGTATTCTACAAATTAATAAACAATGCTATTAGAAGAACAAAAACTAAAAAAGCATAGAAAGAAAAAACAAAAGGTTTAGTAACAACTAAATCTTTTGTTTTTTTATATATGTGATATAATAAAGAAAAACTAAAGAGGTAATATATATGAAAAATATAGGAAATAGATATGATTGGCAAGCAATGGTTATAGTAACTGCTCTAATGTTAATTGGAATTGGTATATTATGGGGAACAGGTTTGTTTGCTGTTACAAGTTTAGAAACTTTTGCGGAATGGTTTATGCAATTTGGTATGGCATTAATATTTTGTGGCTTCTTTATAGGAGTAGGCTTGTATTGTTGGGTGTTATACTTTAGAAATGTAGTAGCAAAGCCCAAAGAACGTACTTTGTATCTTAAAGAAAAAGAAGACAACATGTGCACATTTGTAGACAAGAAAGGTAATATCTTTTATTTTGAAGATAACAACTATACAACAGGTCATTACTATTTAGTATTAAAAACAAGAGATCACATACATAAAATAAAAGGTGAATCTATGGATAACTTCGAAATCAAAACTAGAATAAGTTACTGGCTAAATTTCTATACGCCAATGGGAGATTTTGAGAATTTGTTTTTACTGCCAATATTGTATATAATAATGTTACCGTTTATTTTTATGATATCATCTCCAGATATTGTTATAAGAATAATTGGGTCGATAATGTTTGCACCTTGCGCGTTAATATTACTTTATGACTTAAAAGAAAAAATAAGAAGGAGTAAAAACTAATGATAGATATAGTTAAAGCAAAACAAGCATTTAAGAAATTTTTAGAAAGATATAAATCAGATGAAGATGTACTTGGTTTTGAACTTAAAGTTATTCATACATATCATGTAGTAGATAATGCAAGATTGATAGCAGAAAAGTTAAATCTAAGCGAAGAAGATATAAAGCTTGCAGAATTAATTGCGTTACTACATGATACTGGTAGATTTGAAGAAATAACATACCTTAAACAGTTTGATAACGCTACATTTAATCATGCAGAACATGGAGTAAAAATGCTATTTGAACAAAATCTAATTCGTGAATTTATTGAAGATAATTCTTATGACGAAATAATTAAAGTAGCAATTAAAAATCATAATAGATTAAGTATAGAAGAAGGATTAGATGAAAGAACGTTATTGCACGCAAAGATTATTAGAGATGCAGATAAACTAGATAACTTTAGAGTGAAGAAAGAAGAAAAAATAGAAGCTATATTTCCTGGAAGAGTTAAGGACAAGGAACATATAGAAAGTTCTACGGTATCAGATAAAGTATATGAAACAGTTATGAATAAACAATGTGTTAACATATATGATAGACAAACTGCACTAGATTGTTGGGTATGCGTTCTTGCGTTTATATACGACTTAAACTTCAAAGAAACATTTGAGATAATTAAAGAATTAAATTATGTAGATGTGTTAATAGATAGATTTACATACACAAAAGAAGAAACAAAAGAAAGAATGGAAAACATACGAGTAGTAGTAAACAAGTATGTAGAAGATAATATAAAATAGGAGGAAAATATATGAAGAGTATTAATTATAACAATGAAATTATAGAAATAATAACAGAAAAGAAAAAACTATTTGGCGGAGTGTCTACAAAAACAATTACAATACAAATGAAGGATATTGCAAAAGTTGCAAAGGAAGAATTTGGGGGTAATCTAAATTCAGTAACATTTTTTCTAAAAGATAATAATGAAGAGTTTATTACACTAGATGAAATGAAAGAAAAGAGTGAATTAACAAGCGTGTTAGATTTCTTAATAAAATCTAAAGATAAATATTCGTATGAAGTAAAACTATTTGACATAGATACATTAGAAGAAAAAGATATATAGGTGCAATATGGAGTTTAATGAAAAAGGATTTATAAAAATTGAAGTGGAGCATCTTATAGATTGGAAAGAACCAAATGGTGAAGGATGTATGGTATCAGATAAGATTACAAAAGAAGGTTGGAAAGTAGGCTATATGTATAGAGAAGAACCAAGTCCTAATAATCCAGATAGTGGTTGGAGGTTCTTTAAGGGGGATGAAGATGAAGAATATACATCTAATCCGGATAATGTACATATATTCGCGCTAAACACAATCTGTAATTATGATAAAGATATTATTCCATATCTACATTCAACTGTTGGTGTGTCATATGTTAGAGTGAATGAAAATACATTTGAAATAGATGATGGAACAAAAGAAATATTTATGGTAAAACAATAATATAGTTAAAATAAAAGCAGATGGTTTCCCATCTGCTTTTTGTAGTGTAAAATTATGTTTAAATACGCTAATAAACTATTATGTGTTATTCTTAATCTTCTTTGTTTAAGAATAAAGCTAGTTCTTTTAGCATATTACAACCGTGTTTAATTTGTTTATCTGTTAGTTTGTGAAGTTGTATTTTAGTATTAGAAATTAGATTTGGATCTTTACCAAAGAGAATGTAATCCGCAGAAGTATTGGTGTAGTCACAAAGTAATCTTAGCTTTTCTAAAGATAGCATACATTTACCTTTTTCTACTTGTCCTAAATACTGTGGCGTAATATTTAGTTCTTTTGCAAATGCTTCTTTAGTCATATTAAGTTCTTCACGAATTTTTGTTATTCTTTTACCAATTTCAACTTTCATAAACTTACAACCTCTTGTTAACCACATTTTAAGTCTAATGTAGATTTTATGAATGAAAATAAACACTGTATAAATGTGGTAAAATGTGACAATTTATGATATATTAAAATCACTGAGGTGGAGGTAAATATGGTTACTAAACATGTAAATATAATGTTAATAGAAGATGATATAAGTGAAGTTGCTAAGTTTAAAGAAGTTTTCAAAGATAGAAAAGATGTATCTTTAGTTGCTGTTACTAATTCATCAACTGTAGCTATTGATGAGTTTAAGAAATACAAACCTGACGGAATAATTATAGACTTAGAATTAACAGATGGTGAAGGTAGTGGATTTGAGTTTATGGAACAAATAAACGATATGAATCTGGTTACATTACCTAAGATGGTAGTTACAACTAATGTACATTCAGATGCTGTTTATGATTATTGCCACAAGAATAATGTGGATTTTGTGTATTACAAGAAACAAAACAACTATTCTCCAGAAAAGATTGTGAATACGCTTGTAATGTTAAGTGGTTACCAAAACAAGAAAAAGAAAGAAGATCCAAACGAAAGTAATGGAAGTACAGTAGATAATATTAAGTTTAAGATAGAGAAAGAATTAGATAAAATAGGCATAGGTAATCATTTGCAAGGAAGAAAATATCTACGTGATGCAGTAGTATATATTTTAACTTTTGATGAAGGAAGAGTATCTATTGCACAACATTTAGCTGGTGTATATAAAAGGTCGCCAAGTACAATAAGTAGAGCAATGCAAAATGCAATAATACATGCGTGGCGTGTTACACCAATAGAAGATTTAACTAAATATTATACTGCAAGAATAAATTATGAAACAGGTGTGCCGACACCAACTGAAATGATATATTACTATGCAGATAGAATAAGAAAAGAAATGTGGGTATAAATAAATGGTAAGGAGCAAGCATAAGTTTGCTCTTTATTATTTTTTTCTATTTATATATAGATATTCTTGTGATATAATCTAAAAGTATTTGGAGGTAAATATGGATATAAAAGAAATGTTATTAAATTTTGTTCCATCTTGTGAACAAGAGGAAAGAGATAGAGAGTTTCTATTAAAGTATGTAGAGACATATGATGATGTTTTAACTAGAGATAATGTAGTTGGTCACTTTACATCATCTGGATTTATAGTAAACAAGGATAGAACTAAATGTTTAATGATACATCACAATATATATAACGCATGGTCTTGGACAGGTGGACATGCAGACGGTGATTCGGATTTTCTTCATGTAGCAGTAAAAGAGGCTGAAGAAGAAACAGGAATACCTAAGGAAAGAATAAAAGTTCTTACTACTACACCAGCCACATTAGAAATATTAACTGTAGATGGACATGTAAAAAGAGGAAAATATGTATCAAGTCATCTGCACTTAAATGTAGCATATTTACTAGAAGTAGATGAGGCTGAAGAGATAAGAATTAAACCAGATGAAAATAGCGGTATTAAATGGATAGAACTAGATAAGTTAGAAGAGTCTGGCGTTGAAACTAAAATGTTACATACATATAGAAAACTAATAGCTAAAGCTAAAATATATAGGGGAAAGATATGATAGAAATAATATCAGATAAAGGATGTTCATTTGCTACTTTGCAAGACTTTTTTAAGTGGTTGATGAAGAAAGAAAATATAGAAAACATACAATTTAACGGAACAGAAGAAGCAAATAATGTGTATGCATTTGTTAAATATTATAAAGTTACTAAAAAACAATGTGAACAAGCTTTAGTAGATGCAAACGAAACTTTCAAGAAAGATAAAGACAATGATTTAGTTAAAGAAAGTATACAAGAATTAATTAGAGTAAATTCTGATGGTAAATTCTTAAGAGCAATGTTAATCGCTTTAGGTTATACAACATTTGCTAAGAATAAAGATAATGCATATTTACCACTTGCTGCTGCTTATGAAACATTCCAAACAGCAATTCTTATACATGACGATATAATAGACAACGCTACTTTAAGAAGAGGCAAAGAAACAATACCGGTTGCATACAAAACTAGATTTGATAAATATAAAAACAAAGCAAAAGATACATTTGAGTCAAAGAAAAACCACATAGCAGATTCGCTTGGAATATGTGTTGGAGATTTGGGATTTTATCTTGCAAATAAGATAATTATAGACAATTATAAAGATAATGCTAAACTTGCAGATGTGTTAAGCTTATATAACAAGATAGTAATAAACACAATAAAAGGAGAAATAATTGATGTAAAACTTCCTTTTGATGCAGAGTATCTTGGAGAAAATGTAACAAACGAAAAATCTGTAATGGAAATATATCATTTAAAAACATCTTGGTATTCTGTGGTAGGACCATATCTTTTAGGTATGACACTTGCAGGAGCAAATAAAGATGTGATGGAAAAGATGGAAAATATATTAAATAATCTTGGCATAGTATTCCAAATAAAAGATGACCTTTTAGGTATTTATGGTGTAGAAGAAGAATTAGGCAAATCTGCTTCTTCGGATATATCTGAGTTTAAGCAAACTATACTTTATGCATATTTAGTAGAAAAAGCACCAGAATATTTGGATAAAATAAACAAATACTATGGTAAAGAGGAGCTTAAACTTGAAGAACTAAATACTGTTAAAGAAATCTTCGAAAAAAGTGGTGCTAAAGCTTATGCAGAAAACACTATGAACAAGCTTTTTGCAAATGCTATAAACAGTCTTAAAGATGAAAATATATTAGATAAAGAATGTAAAGAAATATTATTAGGATTAGTAGAGTACTTAAGGTTAAGAACTAAATAATTTTACATAATACTTGAAAAAATAGCTAAAATGTTGTAATATATTTAAGGAAGGAGGCAGAAAATGCAATATACAAAAAAAGTAATGGATCATTTCTCTAATCCAAGAAATGTAGGAGAACTAGAAAAATATAACGCAGTTGCAGAAGTAGGAAATGCTAAATGCGGAGATATCATGAAAATGTATCTATATATAGAAGACGATATAATAAAAGATATATCATTCAAAACTTTCGGTTGTGGAGCTGCTATAGCAACAAGCTCTATGGCTACAGAATTAATAAAAGGTAAACATATAAAAGAAGCTTTAAAACTAACAAACAAAGCAGTTGTTGAAGCTTTAGAGGGATTACCACCAGTTAAACTTCACTGTTCAGTACTTGCTGAAGAAGCTGTAAGAGCAGCTATCTTAGATTACTTAAAAAAGAACGGTAGAGAAGAAGAATTTGAAATTAAAAAGTGTAATGGTTGCTGTAAAGCATGTGACCACGCACACTAGAAGGTGGAAATATGAGACAAGCAACAAGATTAATTATTGAAGACGGTGATGATATAATCTTCATAAAGAGAACTAAAAAAGTTAGCGGTAGTCCAAAGGTGTTTTATGTATTACCAGGCGGATTTATAGATGAAGGAGAAACTCCAGAACAAGCAGGGATACGTGAAGCTAAAGAAGAACTTACATTAGATGTTGTTCTTGATGGATTCTTTACTAAAGAATATGTTGAAGAACTAGATAAAGAGGAATTCTATTATTTTGCTAAAATACTAAATGGTAGACCTAGACCTGGAAAAGGCGAAGAGTTTAAGAATATGAGTATAGATAGTCCATATGGATTATATGAAATAGCAAAAATAAATAGAAAAGAAATTGCTGCTTACGATATATTACCAATAACAATTAAAGATAAATTAGTTGCAACATATGTATAAATTAAAACATATTAAAAGATATTATTTGTATAACAAGTAGTATCTTTTATTTTTTCTTAAATAGTATATAATATACGATATAGAAGGTAAGGATATGGTAAAGGAGATAGCAATAAAAACAATGTGGCTAGTGTTAATATTAGTAGTTATTATTTTGCTTGTTTGGTATTTATACCATGAAAATACAGCATTACAAGTAAACAAAAAGGTAATAATAAATAGCAAGTTGCCAGAAACTTTTGATGGATATAAAATAGCACATATATCAGATTTTCACAATACAACATCTAATAAACTTGCAGGTTGTATTATAAACAAAATAAAGGATAGTAAAGTAGATATAGTAGTTATAACTGGAGATTTAATAGATTCTAGAAGAACAAATACTAAAGTTGCGATGGAATTTGTTAAAGAACTAGTTAAATCTAATGTTGTATATTATGTGCCTGGAAATCATGAATCTAGAATACAAGAGTATGAAGAATTTAAGAAAGAAATTGAAAAAATAGGTGTAAATGTTTTAGATAACAAAGCAGAACAGATTATAAAAAATGGAGATAAGATTAATTTGTTAGGTATAAAGGATCCAGCATTTTCTTATGAGTACTCTTTGGATGAACATTTAATATTAAAACAAGAAATAGAAAGTTTAGCATACGATAAGAGTATTTATACAATACTGCTTTCGCATAGGCCGGAACAATTTACAACATATGTAGAACAAAATATAGATTTAGTACTTACAGGTCACGCGCACGGCGGCCAAATAAGACTACCGTTTATAGGCGGAATAATAGCACCTGTGCAAGGATTTTTTCCTAAATATACAGAAGGAATTCATAAAGAAAACAATACAACCATGGTAATAAGTAGAGGAATAGGGAATAGTATATTTCCATTTAGAATAAATAACAGACCGGAATTGTTATTAATTGAACTTAAGAATAAATAAAATGTATATAAAAAAACAAATATATGTGATATAATAAACAGACTAGAAGACTAGTCTGTTTTTTATGTAATAAGGGGTATATAAAATGAGTACAGTAATAGTTCCTGCATATAATCCGGATGAAAAATTATTGGGGGTTATAAAGGATATAAAATCATATAATATAGATAGAATAATTGTGGTTAATGATGGTAGCAATGAATTTAGTAAAGAGATATTTGATGCTATAAAAAACGATGTAATACTTTTAACTCATGAAATAAACAAAGGTAAAGGCGTTGCACTTAAAACTGCAATGAAATATATAAAAGAATTAGGAATAGAAGATAAAGTTTTAACAATTGACGCTGATGGCCAACATAAAATGAAAGATGGTATAAAGTTGTTAGAAGTATTGGAAAACGGTAAAAAAGAGTTTGTTACAGGTAGTCGAACATTTAAGGAAAAAATACCGTTAAGAAATAGAATCGGCAATGTAATAAATTCATACACGTTTATGCTTTTAAGTGGCAAGAAGGTAAATGACACATTAAATGGCCTAAGAGCGTTTAGCACAACTTTAATAGATTTTTTACTAGAAATAGAAGGCGAAAGATATGAATACGAAATGAATGTAATCATTCAGTGTGCTAAAAATAAAGTTAATATAAAAGAAGTGCCTATAGATGTTGTGTATCATGAAGGTGAAAATTCTTCTCATTTTAGAGCGTTAATAGATTCTATAAGAATTTATGGAACAATGCTTATATATTTAGGAAGTTCGTTTATAAGTTTTGTAATAGATTATATAGTTTTTCTTTTAACGATGGCTATAACTCATCACTTAATAATTTCTAATGTTGTGGCAAGATTAATTAGTGCAACATGTAATTTCTTATTAAATAGTAAAGTTGTATTTAGGCAAAAGAAAATAACATTAAAACAAGTAATACAATATACTGCACTTGCAATAGTTGTACTTGTAATAAACACAACATTATTAAATATAATAACAAACAAGTTGTCGTTAGCAGCGTTAACAAAAGTACTAACAGAAGTGATAATAATGGTGTTTAATTATATAATTCAAAAGAAAATAATATTTAGAAATAAAAATAAATAATAAGAATAAAGAGGGTATATGAATAGAAATAAGTTTAAGAAAATAACATATATTTGCTTAATATTGATGGTAATAATAGTAGCATTAATATCAATACTATTAGTTAAAAATCTAAAGGAAAAAACAGATATAATCCAGCCGGATAAATCTGAAAATGTTAGAATAATTAATAATAGATATCTTACGCAAGGAGATATTGTTACTTTTAAGATTTACGATGATGAACTTTTATCTTGTATAAATGAAAGTAAAGTAGAAGTAATAAATATGACTGGAGTTAAAGTTAGTGAGGCAGTTATAGATGGGGATGAAATATTAGTAGATACTTCTTTTATAATGCCTGGTAAATATAATATAAGAATAATAAATGATAACTACACGGTTACTATAAAAGATCAATTTAAGGTTATGCTAATAAGCTTGTAAGAGGTGAAATGTGGGATATATATTAATGTATTTGGTTTTGATAAGCATAGCTTTTATGTTGTCTGACAAAATGGATAAGAAATTAGATTTTACAATATTTTTGAGTATAGCAGGAATTGCTGTTATAGAATATATTTGTGGAATATTCTTTAATTTAATAGTTGCAAATGTAATTATATACATGTTAGCAGGATTATCTTTCATATATTTAATATTAAAATGTATTAGAGACAAAGGAATAAAAAATATATTAAATAAAATAACACCTGGAAGTGTTTTGCTAACAATCATATATATTGTGACAATAATTTTATATAAAGAAAAATTAGTAACACAGCACAATGAGGTCGGCGCATGGGCGTTACTAGTAAAATATTTAAGACAAACGCACGATTTGCCAAAGTATGGTTCTAGTATGATATATACAGGTTATGTACCGTTAACGGGATTGTGGCATTATTTTGTATCAACATTCTTTAATGGATTTAACGATGGGAATTTATATATTTCTAGCGCTCTTATGCAATATAGTATTGCGATAGCCTTAATGAGTTTCATAAAATTTAAGGATTGGAAGGAAGGTATATTAGCCAACTTATTAAATATATTTAGCTTATTTATGGTGTGTTATTTAATATTTACATCGCTATATGTAGATACAACGCTTGGACTTGCATTTGTTTTAGGGTTAATATACATATATAATATGGCCAATATTAATAAAATTTCAGATGTGATAGCGTTTGGATTTATAAATTTGTTTTTAGTTTTAATAAAAGATTCAGGAATGCTATTTAGCACAATTTTAATTGTGATGTTTGGAATAAATGAATTAGCTAAAAGCAAATGTGAAAATACTAATACATCTAAAAAGAAGTTGGTAGTTTATATAATAATATTGGTGCTAGCTATATTATTAAGTAGGACTATGTGGGGAATGTATTTAGATGTAAATAATTTAAATAGTTCGGGAGATACCAGTCAAGTAAATATAACTAATATATTAGATTTAGTAACTGGAAAAGCTCCTAAGTACAGATATGAAACTCTTAAGGCGTTCGGAAAATATTTATTAACAGATGAGAATTTCAAACTTTTTGGAGTAAACATATCCTTTGTGCTATGGACAGTAATAAATTTGACTGTTATATTAATAACATACATAGTAAAAAAAGATAAAAACATATTAAAAATACTAATAGGAGTATTGGTTGCGAATGTTGCATTTTTAATAGGAACACTAGTAACATATCTTTTTGTATTTGCACAATGGGAAGCAGAAGTTTTATCTGCTTTTAATAGATATACAAGAACACCTATAATAATAAGTACTGCGGCAATGATATACGTTGTTGTAAATTATTACAACCATAAAAAGTTAATTGTTGGAATATTACTGTTAGCGGTTTTAATATCATCAGATAAAAGGGCAATAAATGAAATAATACGCAATAAAGAAAAAATACAAGAATACAGAGATACTCGTAGTGAATATATGGGTATAGAAAAGTATAGAGAAGTATTAACTGAACAAGATAAGATTTGGCTTGTTGTTTCTTATGAGGATGATGTAAATAATAGAATAATTAGAGAAGTAGATCTTTTAAGGTTTAAGTATCAAATATTTCCATACAAAGTAGGTATGTTGTTTGAACTATGTGCAACAGAAGAACAAATAATAGATAAGTTTAAGGTGGGATATACATATATCTACTTCTTAAAAGGAACAAAAGAAGTGCGCGATAGATTTAATTTCTTGTTAGATGAAGAAAAAGAAATTGAACAAGACAAATTATATAAAGTTATAAACGAAAATAATAATTGGAAGATTGAATTGGTAGAAATAAAATAAATGGAGGATGAAGGTGAGTAAGAAATATACAGAGGCACCAATAGATATATTAGAAATGTCTATTTTAGAAATACAACAAGCGGTAGATTTGGGATTAATAAATTACGAAACTATAGCTAGAATATATCTTGAAAGAATAGAAGAATACAATGATGAATTTAAGGCTGTAATATCTGTAAATGAAAAAATAATAGAAGAAGCTAAAAGGTGTGATGAAGAATATTCTAAAAACGGAAGAAAATCTGAACTTTTTGGAATACCAATAATACTTAAAGATAATATAGATTATGTGGGACTTCCTACTACAGCCGGAGCTAAAGGACTTTCAGACAACTTGCCTAAGAGTAACTCTATAGTAGCGCAAAACTTAGTTGATGCAGGCGCGTTAATTATAGGTAAAGCGAATATGAGCGAGTTTGCCTTTAGCGCAGCTATATCTAAAAGCTCGTATGGAACAGTAAAAAACGCATATGATACTGCATATACATCATATGGTTCGTCTGGTGGTACAGCAGTTGCTATAAGTACAGGTATGGCTGTAGCTGGTGTTGGTACAGATACGAACTCATCAATAAGAGTACCATCATCTGCTGCAAATTTATATGGTTTAAGACCAACATACGGTTTGCTAAGTGGAGAAGGTATAATTAAATATGACGCATCGCGAGATACAGCAGGTCCAATGACTAAATATGCTAAAGATAATGAACTTATGTTAGGAATAATGGCTAAGAATGATAAAGAGTATACTAAAAGTGATGTGGATGTAAAAACATTAAAAGTGGGAGTGCTAACTCAATTTGTAAATGGAGATAGCAAAATAAACTTACCAGCAGTTTCTAGTACATCGACGGTAGTGTTAGATTTGTTTAATAAAAAGCTTGATGAATTAAAAGAACTAGGAGTAGAAGTAGTAGAGATAAAAGATTTCTATAGTTACACCGTATATAACTATTACTACAATACAATAGGTGGCTGGACAATGTGCTATTTCTTTAATAAATATATAAAGAATACAAATAGCAGCATTAAATCTTTCGGACAGTTAGTAAATAAAGGCGGATACATACAAGCTTTAGGACCATATGCGTCATGCTGCAATGATTCTATGGACAAGTTTTATACATATGAAGCAACACATAAAAAGTTTGCAAGTTATGTAGAAGAAAAGATGAACAAATATGATGTTGATGTTTTGGTTTATCCAACAACTAAAAATACAATAACGAAAGTATCTAATGCATCTATAAAATCTCCAAGTTCAACTATATCTCCGCCAACTGGATATCCGGCTATATCTATACCAATGGGATTTAAGAATGGTCTTCCTTATGGAATAGAATTTGTAGCAAAATATAATGAAGAACATTTATTATATGCAATAACAGAGGCGCTAGAGAATAAAGAGGAAGTTAAGATTTCGGAATTAGCACCGGATTTATATGATGTTCCGGAAGAGGTAGAAAAGCTAGTAGATTTTTATACAGATAATCTAGAAACATTAAATACAAAAAGATACAAAGAGGTTAAAGCGGAAATGCAAACTTTCTTTGACACGTATAACGATGTAGAGAATAAAGCAGAAACAGCAACTATTCTTGTAGAAAAGTATAATACCGTAACAGAAACTATATTATTAGAACAAGCGAAGAAAGAACAAATGCTAAGAAATGCGAAATATATTGGAATTGGTGTAGGTATAGTATTTGTATTAGCAATAATCTCAGCAATTGCAAGAAAAAAGAAGAAAAAAAGAACAAGGAAGAACCGCAGAAATAAAGCTAAATAGTACTTGAAAATAAGCGTGAATATTAAATTTTGAAAAAAGTCAATAAAAAGTTTTAGTTTTGTTGACTTTTTTTATCGTTTATGGTAAACTTAGATAGCATATGTAAATGGCAAAACACGGAGGTGCGAATTATGAGAGAAAATATAACACTAGCATGTACTGAATGTAAACAAAGAAATTACGAAACAAGCAAAAATAAAAGAAATACAACTGAAAGAGTTGAATTAACAAAGTTTTGTAAATTCTGCAAAAAACACACAGCACATAAAGAAACAAAATAATGAATAGGATGTGAACGTTATGGCATTTTTTAAGGATACAAGGGCTGAACTAAAGAAAGTAGTATGGCCTACAGGTAAACAAGTTGTAAACAATACTGTTTGGGTATTAGTACTTGTTGCTGTTATATCTGCTGTAGTATTAGGATTTGACCTTTTATTAGAAAAAGGCGATGCTGCATTATGGCAAATGATATCTAAATGGATAGGTTAGGAGTGATAAGTTATGTCAGAGAATACGCCTGATATAAATGAAAATGTTTCAAACTGGTATGTAGTTTATACATATTCTGGTTATGAAAATAAAGTAAAGAGCACACTTGAGAAAGTTGTTGCCAATCGTGGCCTTGAAGATAAGATAGAAGAAGTTATCATACCAATGGAAGAAGAAATCGAAATAAAAGATGGTAAACAAAAGACGTCTATCAAGAAAGTATTCCCAGGTTACGTATTAGTTAAAATGATAATGACTGACGAAACTTGGTATGTTATTAAAAGCATTAAAGGAGTATTTAGTTTCGTAGGAACAGGAGATAAACCTTTACCTCTTACAGAGAAAGAGATGATAAGTCTTGGAATCGGAGATGAAGTGTTAAATCTTGATTTTGAAGAAGGAGATTCTGTAACAATAATAACAGAACCTTTCTACAACTACCCAGGAATTATCGAAACAATCGACAAGGAAAAACAAAGAGTGGTTGTAAAAGTTAATATGTTTAACAGAGAAACAACTGTTGAACTAGGCTTTGAACAAATACAAAAAATATAACTTAAATAATATAGTTAATATATTTTAAGGAGGTGAAAAAGATGGCAGAGAAAAAAGTAACACACGTTATAAAACTTCAAATTGAAGCAGGTAAAGCTAACCCAGCACCACCAGTAGGACCAGCATTAGGACCAGCAGGTATCAACATTATGGCATTCTGTAAAGAATTCAATGAAAGAACTGCAAAAGACGCTGGAATGATATTCCCAGTAGTGCTTACTGTTTACCAAGACAAATCATTTGAATTTATAATCAAAACTGCACCAGCAGCAGTATTATTAAAGAAAGCAGCTGGTATAGCAAGTGGTTCAGCAAAACCACACAAAGACAAAGTTGCAAAAGTAACACGCGCACAAGTTGAAGAAATAGCTAAGGCTAAAATGCAAGACTTAAACGCAGCCTCTTTAGACGCAGCAGCTTCTATGATCAAAGGAACTGCAAGATCAATGGGGATCGTTGTTACTGAATAATTATGGGAGAGTAAAAACTCGCTAAAACCAAAGGAGGGAAATGAATCGTGAAAAATAGCAAGAGAATGAATGAAGCAAAAGCCCAAGTAGAATCAAGAGTATATGATATTGAAGAAGCTTTAGAATTAATGGCTAAATTACCAAAAGCTAAATTCGACGAAAGCGTTGAATTACACGTTAAATTAGGTGTTGATTCTAAACAAGCAGACCAACAAGTTAGAGGTACAATAGTACTTCCTCACGGAACTGGTAAATCTAAAAAAGTATTAGTACTTGCAAAAGGCGATAAAGCAGCAGCAGCTGAAGCAGCAGGAGCTGATTACGTTGGCGACGACGATATGATAGCTAAAATTGCTGGTGAAGGTTGGTTAGATTTCGATGCTGTTGTAGCAACTCCAGACATGATGCCTGCATTAGGTAGAGTGGCTAAAATATTAGGACCTAAAGGTCTTATGCCAAACCCTAGAGCTGGTACAGTTACAGTTGATACAGCAAAAGCTGTTAACGAAATCAAAGCTGGTAAAGTAGAATACAGATTAGACAAAAACAATATTATACATACATCAATTGGTAAAGTATCATTCGGTACTGAAAAAATAAAAGAAAACTATGAAGTATTATTAGATGCTATAGTTAAAGCAAAACCTGCAGCAGCTAAAGGTACTTACTTAAAATCAATTGCAATATCTACAACAATGGGACCTGGAATCAAGATTTCAGCAAAAGCTTAATTATTAAAGAGATATACAAAGTGCCGCTTTAAGCGGTACTTTTTGTTTAGGAGAAAAGATGGAAGAACAAGAAAAAGTAGAAGAACTATCATTAACAGATAAAATAGTAGAAACATTTAAGAAGAAAACAGAAGAATATAGCAAAGCATTAAATACAGAGAATTTCCATTATGAAGAACTATACCAAAAAGGTAAAAAAGAAAATGGAAAAGCTTTTGCTATGTCTGTTTTAGAATTTAAGGATTTCTTCTTAAAGATAAACTATAGAGTATATGCACCTATGTTAGTGCCAAGTAGTACGTTAGAAATGAGAATATTATTTAAGGGTGGAAAATTCCCGGTAGAATATTCTATTTATGATCTGTTAAATATAATAGATGAAACAAACTTTATTTGCTATACAATACCATATATAACAACTGAAGAACTAATGGAACAAGCATTAGCGCATATAATGGACTGCTTCTCAATATATAAAATACAAATAGAAGAATTATTTCAGGATAAAGAAAAATTTGCTATACTTGAAGAAAATATAGAAAACCAAATACAAAAAACTATAGGTGGAAGAGTTTTCGAATCTAATAGTATAGAATATATGATACGTATGTTAGAGGTATATTATTTATTTGATACAGCTAAATTTACTACAGAAATATATACAGAAGAGGTGCTTACAGGTAAATACAAAAAAGCGGTAAAACATTACAAGAAAAAAGGTGAAAAGGCTACTATATATGAGAGTAGACTTGCAGAATTCTTGTGGCAAAGAAAAGAAGAATATTCTTTCATACCAGAAAATTTACATACTAACAAAGTTGCAAAGAAATACCAAAAAGTAGGGATAAAAGGAGCACTTCTTTCAGGAATAGCATTCTTTATTCTTATGGTATTATGGACAGGAATATATGGAATTATATACTCAGTAGCACATTTTAAGATATCTGAAGGTTCATTATATATGACAAACTCAGAATATCCACTATTAATAATTGTTGGGTTTATAACAGCTGTTATGAATATGTATTTTGTAAGAAAATTAATCGCTAAAATAACATACGGTAAGAAGTTTAATGAGTATGATAGATTAGATACAATACAAAACACAGTATCTACCAATAATAAAATGTCTAAGATGTTTCAGTTTATAATAGCTGCTGGAATTACAGTAGCTATGCTTACAGCAAATACATATATTAAATTCAATGAAAATAATATAATTGTAAACACAGACATGCTACAAATAAACGGAAATGAAATTTCGTATTCAATGATAGATAGTGTATACAAAACAGAAAAACTAAAAGGATTTAAGGAATATATAGATGTAGAAAACTATGTAATAGTATTAAAAGATAATACAAAGATAGAACTATATATGTATATGACTAATGAAGAGTTTGAGACACACATTCTTCCAATATTAAATAAAAAAGAAATACAAATTAAAAACATTGATCTTCTAGAAAACATACCTAAGGTAGAAGATATAGAAGTAGAATAATATAAAAACAAGATGGGAAACTATCTTGTTTTTTTATGCATAAACAAGCACAAAATACTGCTTTAGGTGTGTCGAATTTTGTCAATGAAAAGACAAAATATTAACGCTTAAATCGTTGACACTAACACAACAGGTAATTAAAATATTTGTATGGTGGAAAAGAAAGGAGTGAGGATAAAAAGGTAAAAAGTTTTTCGGGTATATATGAAATAAATATATAGATGTAAATGAAGGATAAAAGTAAATATAAGAGGAGGAAAAACAAATGAGTGAAAATGAAATAGAGAAAATTGGAGAAGGTATATTTGAAAGTATAAAACATGTAGATGAATATGGAAATGAATATTGGTTAGCAAGGGAATTACAAAAGGTTATGGAATATTCCCAATGGAGAAGGTTTAATGATACTATTGAAAGGGCAGTTAGTGCGTGTAAACTTAGCGGTTTCAATGATTTAGAACACTTTGCCAACGTTGGCAAAGTGTTCGTGGGAGCTAATGGTAGGAAGCAAATATTAGCAGACTACAAACTAACTCGTTATGCTTGTTATCTAATAGCACAAAATGGTGATCCAAGAAAAGAAGTAATAGCATTAGCGCAAACATATTTTGCGGTTCAAACTAGAAAACAAGAATTAAGTGAAAAAGAATATAGCATGCTTACAGAAGATGAAAAGAGATTTTACCAAAGATATTTAACTAGAAAAGGTAATTATTCGCTTAATCAAACTGCTAAGAAAGCTGGAGTTAAGAATTTTGCTAAATTCCATAATGCTGGATATAAAGGGTTATATAACGGTGAAACTGCAGATGACATAGCTAAAAGAAAGGGTTTAAGATATAGGGAAGATATATTAGACAACATGGGAAGTGATGAACTAATAGCAAATCTATTTAGAATATCTCAAACCGAGCTTAAATTAAAAAGAGATAATGTACAAACAGAAGATCTAGCAAATGATACTCATTATATTGTTGGAAAGAATATACGTGAGGTAATAGAAAAGAATGGAGGACCTATGCCAGAGGAACTTCCAACACCAAAGAAGAGCTTAAAAGAATTAGAAAATGAAAATAAAAAGACTTTAACAAACCAATAATTATAAATAATAGATATAAAACTGTGTGGTGAAAACCGCACAGTTTTAAGCTTTTTAGGTATATAATATAAGAAAATTAAAAAACTTTTTAATTTTTTGTTAAAAACACTTGACAAACAATTCTCTTTTTAATATAATGTTAATATCAAACAAGATAAGTGATTGCTTTTCAATAAAAGCACATAATTGGGAAGCAATTATTTTTATGTCCCATGTTATTAACAAAGTGTTAAAAAGAATAAAATAAATAATATATAAAGGAGAATTGTTATGAAAATTTTGAACGTGAAGGCAAAGAAACTACTCATCGTCGTAGACATGGTAAACGGGTTTGCAAAGAAAGGAAATATGGCTGATCCTAACATTCAGCATATTACTCCTGAATGCGAAAGGCTTGTAAAAGAATTTCTTGAAAAAGGCTATCAGGTAGTATATATTACCGATTGCCACAAGGAAAATTGCAACGAGTTCCTTAAATTCCCTGTTCACTGTGTAGAAGGCACAGACGAAGCAGAAATGGTAGATGCTCTTAAAAAGTATCAGGACAGAGTCATTGTTATTAAGAAGAACTCTACCAGCGCAATGTTCGCTCCCGGATTTATGGATATCATAAATCAGATGACAGACCTTGAAGAAGTTTTAATCATCGGCTGCTGCACAGATATCTGTGTACAAAACCTTGCTATCCCTCTTGCAAACTATTTTGATGAGATGGATAGACCGGTAAGAATCACAGTACCTATGAACGCAGTTGAAACCTACAACGCACCGTATCATCCAAAGGATGAATACAACGAGATGGCATTCAAATTCATGAAACAAACTGGAATCAATATTGTAGAAAGATATTAAGGAGGATATTACTATGAAAAACAAAACTATGATGATTGACTACTACGAATTCACGATGGCAAAAACCTATTTCGATAACGGCGAGAAAGACCGTAAGGCATGCTTTGATCTTTTCTTCAGAACCAATCCTTTCGGCGGCGGCTATGCAATTGCTGAAGGCCTGGACAATATCGTGGAGTATATCAAGAACTTCAAGATTTCTGATGAAGATATCGCATATCTTCGTGAAGTTGGAAGCTTCTCTGAAGAATTCCTGGATTACCTTAAGAACCTGAAGTTCACCGGCGACATCTATGCAATCCCTGAAGGTACACCTGTATTCCCGAATGAACCGGTTGTTACGGTTGTAGCAAATATCATCGAAGCACAGCTTATCGAAACGTCTCTGCTTACAAGTTTCAACCACGGTACCCTTGTTGCAACGGCTGCCAAGAGAATTACCCATGCTGCAGGAAATATTCCTGTTATGGAATTCGGCGCAAGACGTGCAAGAGGAGATGATTCTGCAATCGAAGCGAGCAAGTATGCATTTGTCGGCGGCTGCGCAGGAACAAGTAACACTCAGTCTGCAAAAGAAAACGATATCCCTGTTATGGGAACAATGGCACACAGCCTTGTATCTGCAGCAGATTCTGAGTATGAAGCGTTTCTTAACTACGCAAAGAGCAATCCTAACAACTGCGTATTTCTTGTAGATACCTACGATACTCTTCGTAGCGGCGTTCCTAACGCAATCAGAGTTGCAAAGGAATACCTTGTACCGAACGGATACAAGTTCAAGGGAATCAGAATTGACAGCGGCGACCTTGCATATCTTTCTAAGAAGGCAAGAGCAATGCTTGACGCTGAAGGCTTCACAGATACAGGTATCTGCCTGTCTAACGGCCTTAACGAAAACACTATCAAGTCTATTCTTGATCAAGGTGCATGCATTGACAGTATCGGCGCTGGCGACAACATCGCTGCTTCTAAGGAAAGAGTAAACGGCGTATACAAGCTGGTTGCTATCGAAAAGGACGGAGAACTTATTCCTCGTATCAAGGTGAGCGAAGATGCTGCTAAGACAATTACTCCTGCGTATAAGAAAGTCTACAGATTTTTCGATAACGCTACCGGATATGCTTTGGGCGATGTAATTGCGCTGGCAGACGAAACTATTCCTACAGATGGATACACGCTTGTATCTCCTACTGAGGAGTGGAAAACAACCCACCTTGAAAATTATACTGTAAAAGAATTGCAGGTACCTATTTTCTTAAACGGCAAATTGGTATATAATGTACCTAGTGTAAGAGAAAGAAAGGAATACTGCAAGACAGAATTTGCAAAAATCTATCCCGAGATTAAGCGTGCTGCTAACCCTCATGGTTACTATGTTGACCTGAGTGAAAAGCTTCTTAAGCTTAAGAAGAATATGATTTTCGAGGCAAGAGGTAAGAAAACCTTCTAAATCTACACCAAGGAGAATATTATGAGACAAGAAAAAATGGATGCGCTTAATGAAATCGTAAAAAGATTAAGCGTAAAAGAAATAAGAGAGGTAGAAGGCAGTGGTAAGAAATTTATCACAAGCGTTCCTAAGGAATATATTTTGGGCGGCGGCATGACAGTTCGACGTGAAGAAATCCTTAAGAACGGAAAAGCAGGAAGTGCGGTTATCGTGGTACCTGTATGCGGGGATGAAATCCTTACATCTATTGAACCTAGAGTTTTTACTAAACTCACAGTAGGTGTAGGATTCCCTGCAGGGTACATCGAAGAAGGCGAGGATCCAAAAGATGCAGCAATCCGCGAGCTTGAAGAAGAATCTGGACTTGAAGTTTCTGAACTTATTGAACTGGATAGATTCTATCAAGACGAAGGTTGCAGCGCGGCTCTAAACGTAATTTATCTTGCTCTTGGATGTAAGAAAACACATGAACAACATCTAGACACTGATGAATTCGTTGAGTGCATGACATTTACCTATGAAGAGCTTTTGGAGCTTGAAAAGATGGGTTATATCATGGGCGGAAACTCAAAGCTTGCACTTCACAAAATTAAAGAGTATTTAAGGAAGTGATTATATGAGTTTTAATTGGGAACAAGAAACAGAAAGAGTTGTAGAGTTCATACGTGACTACTACAAAAAGAACAATCTAAAAGGAGCAATCCTTGGAATAAGCGGCGGTAAAGATTCTGGAGTTGTAGCTGGCCTTATGGTAAGAGCATTGGGCAAAGAAAATGTTCTTGGAGTTTGGATGCCTTGTCATTCAAAGGAAGAGGATAAAGCCGATGCCAAGCTTGTAAGTGACCACTATGGATTTGAGCTTATAGATTATGATCTGACAAATGTGTATGACACATTCAAATCTAATCTAAGTTCAGTGGGAGTCTTTGATAATTCTCAAACATTAAACAGCGACATCAATATCAAGCCAAGGCTTAGAATGGCAACTTTGTATTACCTTGCGGCGCTATATAGCGAGCTAAAAGGTGGTGCATACCTTGTAATTGGTACAAGTAACAAATGTGAACTTCATGTAGGCTACTTTACTAAGGGTGGTGATTCTGTTCACGATATTGCACCTATAGCAGACTTTACTGTAGATGAAGTTATTGCAATTGGCGAGTATATTGGAGTGCCTGCTAAAGTTTTATACAAAACTCCTGACGATGGTTTGTCTAACAAATCTGATGAAGACAAATTGGGAGTAACGTATAAACAAATTGCAAAACGCATGAATGGTGAAGAACTTCCAGAAGATGTAGCGTCAAAGATTGATGCAATGCACAGAAGAAATATGCATAAGTTCAATATTCCAACGTACAGAAAGAGTAACACTTAAACTTAAGCACCCTGAATGTAACAACATTTAGGGTGCGTATTTTATAAATAATAAAAAGGAGAAAATGATGAAAATAGGTATATTTGGAGGCTGTTTTAATCCACCACACATAATGCATTATACAGTAGCAAACACAATACTTGAGAAAGGGTATCTAGATAAAGTTATATTTGTACCAACGGGAGATAACTATAACAAAAAAGATTTAGCTACACATGAAAATAGAGTAGAAATGCTTAAACTTATGGTGGATAAAGTGGATATGTTAGTAGGGAATATATGCAAAAACGGAGAATATCCGTATACCTACCAGGTTTTAGATTATTACAAAGAAATGTATCCAGAAGCAGATATATATTTTATCTGTGGAACAGATAATTTAGACTGGTTTAAGGAATGGAAAAACTACGAATATATGCTTAAGAATTACAAACTACTTGTAGTATCTAGAAATGATGATGATATTCCTAAAATAATGGAAAACTACAAGGAATATCAAAATCGCATAGAGTTTGCAACTATTAATCCAAGAGTACTTTCTTCTACAATAATAAGAGAACATATTAAAGAAAATGAAGAAGAAAAAATAGAGGGATTAATAGCTAAAGAGGTACTAGAATATATAAAAATAAAAGGATTGTATAAATATTAAAAATGATATATAATATGTGTATTGGAGGGGCGATATGGAAAATATAACATATAACTCAGAGGAAGAATTCCTAAAAGCATATAATCCAGAAGATTATGATAGATTATCTATAACAGCGGATATACTTTTGTTTAGTGTATCTAGTGAAAATACAGAAAATTATCGTAAAACTGATGAAAAGAAAATGAGCATTCTTTTAGTTAAAAGAACAGATTATCCTTATAAAGATAAATGGTGTTTACCAGGTGGATTTGTAGGAGTAGGCGAAGAACTAGATTATGCTCCAAATCGAATATTAAAGAAAGAAACAAACTTAGATGATATATATCTAGAACAATTATATACATTTGGTGGAGTAAAACGTGATCCTAGAATGAGAATAATTTCAGTTTCATATATGGCGTTAGTAGATAAAAACAAGATAGAAAATATACTAACACCAACAGCTTCTTGGTTTGATATAATCTCATATGAAGAAAAAGATGGCGTGGTAAATGTAATATTAGATAACGGAACAGATGTAATTAAATTTGCTATAGCCAAACATGTAAAGCCACAAGCTACAGATAAATACGATATGGAAATACTAGATAATAATTCCTTAGCTTTTGACCATGAACAAGTAATACTTACAGGTCTTGAGAGACTAAGAAATAAAATAGAGTATACAGATATTGTATTTAATATGATGCCGGAATTATTTACACTTGGTGAACTTCAAAAAGTGTATGAAGTTATACTTGGTAAGAAACTATTAGATCCAGCTTTCAGAAGAATAATTGCAAACAAAGTAGAGAAGACAGATATAATGAAAACTGGTGGTGGCCACAGGCCAAGTGTAATGTTTAGGTACAAAAAGGAAAATACATAATGGAATTAACAACAACTTATGTACTTTCTCAAATAGCGGTAATACTTACATATTTTTTCTTTATAGTAACTTATCAAGTAAAAACAAGAAAGACAATATTAGTATTAAGTATGGTAGCTAATATATGGCTTGGAATATCCTACTTTTTACTTTCGGCTTGGGCTGGAGTTGCTACATCAATAATAGCAATTGCAAGAAGTTTAGTATTTGTTAAGTTCATAAAAGAAGATAAAATAAGCAAACAAGATATTATTATTTTAATAATATTTGGAGTTGTAATATTAACATCAGGCATAATTACATATGATGGATTATTAAGCTTATTACCTATATTTGCTACATTAGTATATACATATGCTGTATGGCAAAAAGATACACATATATATAAGCAAATAGGAGCTTTAGTAAGTGTAATATGGATTGCGTATAACATATATGTTGAGTCTATATTGGGTGTAGTATTTGAAACAATGATGGTTATATCTGCCGTAATAGGATTAATAAAAGATAAAAGAAATAAATTAAACAAAAGTGTTGACATTGCATAAAACAAATGTTATAATAATACACGTAAATAAAATTTACCCAAGACAGTAGGTACAAAGTAAATCCTACCGAGGTGATAAGTAGTCAAGATTATTTCTTAATATATATTTTAAGATTGATATAGATGATACTGTTACCTTTGCGGGTAACAGTATTTTTAATTTAAACAAAAAGGAAGGAGAAATTAACATGCCAAGCGCAAAAGTATTAGAAGCTAAAAAAGCACAAGTTAAAGAATTAGCAGAAAAAATACAAGCAGCAAAAATGGTTTTCTTCGTAGATTACAAAGGTATTACAGTTGACGAAGATAAAGAAATCAGAAAAGCATACAGAGAATCTGGAAATGAATGCATGGTTGTAAAAAATTCTTTAATCAAATTAGCATGCAAAGAAGCTAACATCGAAGGACTAGACAGCGTATTAGAAGGACCTACAGCAGTAGTTATAGGAACAGAAGAATACACAACTGGACCAAAGATTGCACACGACTTTGCTAAAACTCATGAATTCTATCAATTTAAAGCTGGAATCATGGATGGTAAAGCAGTATCTGTAGATCAAGTTAAGAAACTTGCAAGTTTACCATCAAAAGAAGTTCTACTTACTCAACTTGCATCTGCTCTTATTGGAAATATCAGAAACTTAGCAGTTGTGCTTGATCAAGTAGCAAAGAAAAATGAGGAGTCAGTTAGTGCCTAAGACTAACTAGAAAGATTTTAAGGAGGAAAATAAAATGGAAAAAATCGAAAAAATATTAGCTGATATCGAAACTTTAACAGTTATCGAATTAGCAGACTTAGTAAAAGCAATTGAAGAAAAATTTGGAGTATCTGCAGCTGCAGCAGTTGTAGCAGTAGCAGGTGGAGCAGCAGC
>JAZOWO010000071.1:0-3833 GCA_045659265.1 Clostridia bacterium
GTATATAAAAAGCGAATACTTTTGTATCCGCTTAATGTTTTATCCTCTTGGATGTGCTTTTAAGTACTCATCTCTTAGTCTCATATCTGCAACATGTGTGTACATTAAAGTAGATGCTACATCTGTGTGTCCTAATAATTCTTGTACTGTTTTTATTTCAGCACCATTTTGCAACATATGTACTGCAAATGAATGTCTGATTGTGTGTGGTGTTAATTCTTTATCTATTTTAGCTTGTTCTTTATATTGTTTTAATATTTTCCAGAACCCTTGTCTAGTCATTTTTTGACCATTAGCGTTTATAAATAAAGATGGCTCGTCCTCTGTTTTAATAAGTAGAGGTCTTACGTTTTCCACGTATTCTCTTAAATATCTAAGAGTTGTATTTCCTAATGGAATAATTCTCTCTTTATTTTTCTTTTTAACTTTTATATGTCCAGCGTTAAGGTTTAATTCACTTAAATTCAAAGATATTAATTCTGTAACTCTGATACCAGTTGCGTAAAGGGTCTCCAACATAGCCTTATCTCTTTGTCCTTTAAGGTCAGAAAGATTAGGTTGTTCAAGTAGGCTCTCTACTTCAGTTACAGATAGTATTGAAAGCTCTTTCTTTTCTACTTTTGGTGAAGATAGCTTGTCTGCTATATTTTCTTCAACAAGTTTTAATTTTAATAAATATCTATAGAATGCTTTCATAGAAGCAATACATCTAGATATTGTTGCATTAGATTTTCCTAATGTTTGCATATATGCTATATAGGCTACTAGGTCTTCTTCTGTTGCTTCGAACATCTTCTTACCAACTCCGTCTAGATATTCTGCTAGTTGGTTGATATCTCTTTTGTAAGATAGTAATGTGTTTTTAGACACTTGTCTGCTTTCTAAGTACTCAATAAAGTCTTGAATTATAAGTTCCATTTCTTACCCCCATATGCTGTATATTACATAATTTTTTAATAACTGCTACTATTTTACACTACTTTTTCGGGATTTGCAAGTCTTTTTTGATTTTTATGTAACCAATTTTATTTTTTATTCCATTTATACATTATATTATATTCAAAAACAGCTTTAATACCACTAAACTTGCCACTTGTTCTGCTATTATACTAGAAAATATAACCACAAACGAAAGTATTCCTTTACCCAGATAACCCAGCATTTCTAAGCTTGTTATTCCACTTCTCTTCTTAAATATATTAAAATGTATTTCCATAAACATAACAGATAAAAATATATATGCGGGTAAATATATAACATTAACTAGCACCACTAGTAAAAGTACCGCCGCTATTCCATAACCCACACCAAATACATTGAATAAAATGGCTGCATATATACTTAACATAGCACCTTTAATTAAAGACATCATTTCTATTACATATCTGCCAAATAAAATAACACTAGCAATAGCTAGTATACATATTAATACAATGTTTGTCTTTATGCCATTAACTACTACATTAGTTTCCAAATACTCTTTACTAGCACTTATCTTAAATACTTCAGTAGCTTCTGTTATTAATATCTCTTTAACACTTGCATCTGAAAAAACGTATACTCCTATTCCAACCCCAATTCCTATAAGAAGCATTGTTAGTATTAAAAACAAATCATATTTATTCTTTAACACATATTCTTTAACTAATTTCTTAAGCACAAAACCACCTAAAACATACTATGTATGTTTTAAGTGGTTTATGTTTATTGTTTATTATTTACTAAAATATTCTTCTTTAAGCATAGAATAAATCTTCGTATCTACAAATTCTCCCTTAGAAAATCTATCTTGTCTATGTGTTCCTTCATATACAAGGCCAGCCTTTTCCATTACTCTATATGATCCAACATTTCTAGAATCACAACGAATAACTACCCTGTTAAGCCCCATATTTTCAAATCCAAATTTCAATACTTCTCTTACGGCTTCTGTCATTATGCCTTTATTCCAATGTTTTCTTGCTAACCAGTAACCAATTTCTGCTTCGCTATGTTTTTCTTTTACATGTAAATAGTTTATGCTTCCTATAGCTTTATCTTCACCTTTTAGAGTTATTGCCCAAACAGGTGGCTCTTCAAGCTTTGTATATTCTTCTTTTAGGAACTCTAATCTGCTATATGCATCATCCATTGATGTATATGTATCAAAGGAAAGATATCTAGTAACTTCTTCATCGCTACAAGCTTCATAAAGTGAAGTTGCATCAGTATCTTTAAATAGTCTTAATCTTAATCTTTCTGTTTCAAGCTCTGGATAATCTTTAAATACTTTGTATACAAGATCTTCTCTTTCTATGTTTTCTTCTAACTTTTCTTCCACATTTTCAAGCTCGTCTATATTCTTTATAGCTGCTACTGCAAGTTCATCACATCTATTATTGTACTTGTTATCTGCATGACCTTTAACTTTAACAAAGTTAACCACATGTATATCTCTTAAGCGTTCAATTTCTTCCCATAAATCCACATTCTTAACAGCTTCTTTCTGAGAATTTCTCCAGCCATTTTTCTTCCAACCTTCAACCCATTTATTTAGATATGCATTAACTAAATATGCGCTATCTGAGTACAATGTAACTTCGCAAGGTTTAGTTAAAACTTTAAGCCCTTCAATAGCTGCTCTTAGTTCCATTCTGTTATTTGTAGTTTGTCTTTCTGCTCCAAATATTTCTTTAGAACTATCTCCACACATAATTATTGCAGCGTATCCTCCTGGTCCTGGATTTCCACTACATGCTCCATCTGTATATATTGTTACCTTTTGCATAACTCTCTCCTTTATTGTATTAATCGTTCTTTTGTGGTATTATATATCATATGAAAATAACTTGCAACAAAAGGAGATGAAGAAATGAACATTGTAGGGATAATAGCAGAATACAACCCTATGCATAACGGCCATATTTACCATATAAAAAAAGCTAAAGAACTAACTCAAGCAGATTATGTAATAGTAATAATGTCTGGTAGCTTTACTGAACAAGGTAATATTGCAACTCTAGATAAGTTTACTCGTGCTAAAATTGCTGTAGAATGCGGTGCGGATTTGGTATTAGAGCTTCCAACTGTATATGCTACTTCTAGTGCAGAAAACTTCGCAAAAGGAGCTGTAAATATATTAAACTCGCTTGGATGTGTTACTCACATCGCATTTGGAGCTGAAGAAGAAGATATTAGTAAACTAGAAAAAATAGCTAACGTAAAAGTAAAATATGCTAATGAAATAGTAGAAAAGAAAAAAGAATATCTAAAAGATGGAATCCCTTATGCTTCAGCAGAATATCTTGCTATAACAGACTTTGTAAACGAAGATTTAAAGAATGTATTAGAAGAGCCAAACAATCTTTTAGGTGTAGAATATATCAAAGCCTTATTAAGCTCTAAAAGCCAAATTGTGCCCGTTTTAGTTCGCAGACTACAAACTAACCACAGAGATGATAAAATAGCAGAAAGCAGCCTTCTAGCAAGCTCTACAGCTATTCGTGAAGCTATTAAAGAAACTAACTTTAACATTTCTTGTTCTGTACCAGAAAATACACTTTTGGCATTAAAAAATAGTGGCTACAAACTAAATAAGGATATATGGGAATTATTAAGATTTAGTATTCTTAAACTTGGTAAAGCTGGTCTTAAAAACATACAAGATGCATCCGAAGGTTTAGAAAACAAACTATATGATGAACTTCTAAATTCTTCATCATACGACGAATATATATTTAATGTAAAAAGCAAAAGATATACCCTAAGCAGAATAAAAAGAATATGCATATACATCCTACTTGGAATAACTAAAGAAAAATATGCTAAACTTTGTAATGTAAATTACGCAAGAG
>JAZOWO010000072.1:0-3521 GCA_045659265.1 Clostridia bacterium
CATTTAGCAAGTCTTTTAGGGAATGTTGCATAAGCATATCTTAAATATAAATACTCAAGTTCCTCTTTATATTCTTCATATATACCTTGTTCTTTGTAATACTTAATTACTGTATCCATATTTGTAATTATATCATAAAGCTTATCATTGTATGTATATGTTATTGAATTCCCTCTTTGTAGATAATTGTATAAAGGAACTTTTACTACTCCTATGCTGTTTATTCTAGGATACACCTTAAGGTTAAACTCCATATCCTCATACCATACGCCTTTAGAAAATTCTATACCTTCTAGTAAGCTTTTCTTGTATATCTTATTCCATACAACAGGATAATACGTAAGCATAGTTTGTTTAATTCCATCCTTGTTAAAGAGGTCTTTTTCGTATGCTGAAGATATTATTTTTTCTTTATCACTATCCTCATAAACAAGTTTTACATCACATGCTACCATATCATAGTTTTTTTCTAAAGCTTTATTCATCATAGTCTCATACATGGTAGTTTCGATGTAATCATCGCTATCTACAAAAGCTATGTATTCACCTTTTGCTTTAGACATACCAAGATTTCTAGTATCACTTAAACCAGAATTTTCTTTAGATATATATGTTATTTTATCTTTATATTTTTTATTATCTAAATACTTAGTTATAATTTGTTCAGAATCGTCTTTAGTACCATCATTTATAACTATAAGTTCAAAATCTTTATATGTACTATTTAATATCCTCTCTAAACATTTATCCAAATATTTTTCTACATTGTATACTGGTACAATGATACTTAGTTTTGGCATTTACTTTCCCTCTTTTCTTACTAATTTATTAAATTCATTTATTAGCGAACCTGTCATAATAGCCATATATATTGTAATTATATATTCATCTATTACATGTCCTGCGAAAAATCCTATTACATACATCATAAATATGGCTAAAACATATGCCATAATTCTTGCATTAAATAATAATTTAATTTTTCTTAATCCAGAAATCATCACATAAAACACTGCTATTGCATATGGTGAAACAAATAATATAATCCCTATTACGCCTATATTGTAGTAGTGAGATATAAGATCATTTTCTATCATATATTCTCTTTGGTTCATAGGGGTAGCGCCCATACCAACCAAAGTATCATTTAACATATTATTATTTAGCTCTTTTATCCTTTTAATTATAACAGACTGTCTTGCACGGTTATCTCCCTTTACAGCAACTGGTTGTTCAAATAGTTCAACCCAGAACTCTGGATCTTCTGTATAAGGATATATATTCATTACATATTTTTTAGCTATAGCATGTTGTCTGTAATTTGTTTCAACATATTTACACATTGTTCTATATATTAATTCATCAATTGTAATATTTTTGTTCTTTTTAGCTTTTAGATATTCTCTCATTTTAGCTTCATCTGAAACTATTTCGTTATATGCTTCAATTGTTATATATTCATTCGCTGTCATTTCATCTTCAGATAATTCTACATACATATCACCATTAGCTGCAGCAAAAGTTCTGCTGTTAGATGGAGAGTGTTTGTATATTAATAGACCTAATACTAATATAACTAGTACAGCTAAAACTCTTTCAAAATGTATTTTGTTTTTTCTTATTATAGATATTACTATATATCCTAAAAGCATTGCAAGTATACATAGCACATAGCCGTATGTTGCAACTCTTGTCCCAACTAAGACCATAGCTATTACCTGTAACAACGCAACTATATACACAAGTAATTTATTATATTTTAGTGAATATAACAGTGTAATAGGCAATAAAACCACAAGTAACGCACCTATTTGATTTGCAGATACAAAATAACCTTTAGATAATGTTTCGCTATATAACAATTCGTCATATTTAAACCATTCAAAAATATTATACTCTATAAAAGCATTTGTTGGTGAATATGATGCATATGAAATCTTAAATATATTAGTTATAATTATTATTAAAGATATTATTGCTACCGCTACTAGTATTGCTTTTTCTATACGCTCCTTCTTTGGCTTTGTTATAACAACAATATACATTAAAATAATTGGTACCACTAAACGTAGTACATACATAAGCTCAGTTGCAAAATTATATAATCCATTTGTTATATAATATCCACCGCTATTTACTATGTTGTAGTGATGAAAAGTTGCATATATACCAACTAGTGCTAAATACCCCAAAAGAGTATATAACCATTTTAGTTTATGCTTATATATTATTTGACTTATACCAACTACAACTACTAAAGATACCGTTGTTATTGTTCTTAGGAAAGTTACAATAGAGATTCCCAAAACATCTAAATCTTCTCCTATAACTCCCATATATATATCGCAAAGAGGCTGCACAATTAAAAATATAACTAGTATAACATTTATTATTCTACTTATCTTTTTATTTTTCACAGTCTACCTCCAGTACTTCTTTTATTTTATTTATTATTCTTTTATTCTCTCCTTCGTATGTATAGTACTTGGTATTTTCTATTAATTTTTCTACCAACTTATCGTTAGTTATTATTTCTTTAAGTCCGTTATATATGCCCTCATCTGTATTATCTACAACTATACCCATCTCTTTATTTACCATTTTATCTGTGTTTGCAACATTAGTTGTAACAACAGGTAGTCCTAATATTAGAGCCTCTATTCTTACCATTCCAAACGATTCGCTTCTAGATGGCATAATATACAAGTCGCAATTCTTCATAAATGCATATGGATTATTATCTAACTCAGACATAGTTATTACTTCTATGTTATCTTTTAGGTTATATTCTTCTATTTGTTTATTAAGTTTTACTTGCTCTTTTCCATAACCTAATATATACACTTTGATTTTGTCTGTTTTTACATTATCTTCTCTTAACTTATTTAATGCTAATATTATTCTATCGAATCCTTTTTCATAACAAAATCTACCAAGTGTTACAACATTTAGTCTATTTTTATTAACCGCAATATCTGATTCTATTTTTGCCTTTTCTAATATTCCTGTTTCATCTATGTAATTTTCTATAACTTCTGTTCTTTCGTTATAACCGTATATTTCATTAAAAGACTTAGCTGCATCGCAAGAAACGATAATATGCTTGTTAAAAGCTCCAAAAATGATTCTAAAGAACTTTTCATATCTTTTAGTCATATTATATGTCCCATAATCTTCATGAACCCAATTTATCTTATATTTTGCATTACCACTTGCAACAAATACAGAACATATTCCTGCTTTGAATGCCACTTCTACATCATAGTCTTCTAGCTTCATATCTTTTCTTATTTTAGCCATATATTTTTTTGCCTTACACATCTTCATAAGATAAGCAAGATGTAGCTTTCTTAAAGCTCCAAATAAATTGCCGGACAAAAGCAATTCTTTTACTCCTCTATCTACTATGTCTAATTTTTTAGGCCCATATATTACTTTTATTTCTTTTCTTAGATTAGAAAGTCTTGTTCCGTTATTGTGCAAGACAAGAACTGTTATATCTAATATTTTTAGATCTATTT
>JAZOWO010000073.1:0-7164 GCA_045659265.1 Clostridia bacterium
AATGCAAGTTAAAAATAACTATGATATTAATTGGGACTATGAAGGTGTACAAGGTACAGGTATATACAATGGGGATATTGGATATATAGAAACAATTAATACAAAAGATGAATATTTAATTGTAGACTTTGATGGAAAGAAAACAAGATATGACTTTGATGAACTTGACCAGTTAGAGCATGCATATGCAGTAACTGTACATAAGAGTCAAGGAAGCGAATTTGATGCAGTTATAATTCCAGTATATGTTTGCTTTGAAAAACTGTTCAACCGTAATTTGATATATACTGCTATGACTAGAGCAAAAAGACTTTTAATATTTATTGGAAGACGCTCTGTTATAGACTATATGATAGATAATACTAATGAAAAGGCTAGAACAACTGGCTTAAAATACAAAATCGAGATTTTAATGTAGTAGGGGGTATTTATGAAAGAGTTAGTAGAAAGTATTGAAAATTATATAAGAAAACCATATACAGATTACGCTGTTATGATAAATGGTGAATGGGGTAGTGGTAAAACACACTTTTGGAACCATAAATTAAGACAAAGAATAGAAAATATAGCAAACATTGAAGGGAAGAGATATAAAACTATATACATCTCGTTATATGGTATAAACAGCATTGAAGAAATAAGTAAAAAGATATTCTTAGAAACAAATCCAATGATATCTAAATCGCTTAAAAAGTTCGTTGAAGATTCTGATGGTAACGTAATACCTGAGTATGTTAAAACAGGTATAGATATAGCTAACCTATATGGCGCTATGAATACAAATACGCAAATGGACTTTGCTAAAGCTTTCTCAACAGATGATAAAGTTTTATGTTTTGATGATCTTGAAAGAGCGAACATAGATATTATAGATATATTAGGTTATATAAATAATTTCGTTGAGCATGATGGAATTAAAACAATACTTATCTGTAATGAAAAAGAACTAGCAACTAAGTTTAAGAACAATAATATAGAAATGAAGACATTAATAGCAACCATGCTTCTAAAGGAAGAAGGAGCTATTAATAATGAAGATAAATTAGAACCATTTGTAAACAAACTAGATTCTAAAATTAAAAGTATTTTTGATAGAACAAATGCTTACGAAAGAATTAAAGAAAAGCTAATTGGTGAATGTTTCGAATACATGCCAGAATATACATATATATTAAATGGTATGATAATGAAATATGAATATGATTTATCTTTATCTAAATTCTTAAAAGAAGAAATTTCAACAATAATATCTACATTTAATAAAACAAATACTAAAAATCTTAGAGTATTAAAGCATGCATTAAACGATTTTGAAAGAATATTTACTGCAGTAAAGAATGCATATCCAGAGACTCCAAGGGAGACATTAAGAACATTACTTATGTTTACGATAGCTGTATCATTTGAAATAAAAGTTGGTAGTGAAGTAAAACAAATATTTACAGATGTTGAATCAAATGAAGAGTATCATTCATACATATATACTTCAAGTTTAATGAACGACCAAAAAGGGTACTATCTTCGCGAATTCGATACAAGATATTTCTTAAATGCTAAAGAGGAATATAGGTTCTTTAAATTTGTAGAAATATATGTAAGAAAAAGAATATTTGATGAAAAAATATTTAATGCAAACATGAAAGAAATGTTAAATCAAAAAGCAGATAAGCGTTCTGATCCAAACTATATGAAACTTTTAACAGGCGCATATTGGAAACTTTCAGATTTTGATTTCAGTATTTTAAGAGAACAAGTATTATATGATATTAAAGAGGGAAATGTACCTTCTAAAGACTATGTTAAAGTGTTTGCAGTATATAAATATCTAAATGATATGCAAATAATAACTGTAGATATGAATGATATAAAAGCTAAGTTTACTACTGGATACAAATTATCTTTAACTAACGAAGCAAGATATAAAATAGATTTAGATTCTGTAAGTATTGATGTAGATGCAGAAGATGAACTTGTTAAAGAATATGCAGAAGAATGTAGTAAAGCTAAAGATGTAATTTATGATGAATGCGTTCGTGAAAAAGTGGGATATTTATTTAAGAACCTTGTAGATAATATAGATGAATTCTATAAGCAAATGATAGGACCATATTCAACAATACCTGTATTTGCTAAATATGAAATGTCTGTGCTATATGATAGATTAAGAGATGTTAAGAATAATGATTTATATAACATTATAAGTATTATGACTTCAAGATATGACGGTAAAGAAGAACTTCTAAAGCATGATGCAGCAAATCTTAAAAAGTTATCTGAAATAATAGATGAAAAAGCAGATACATTTGGTTCAACAATTAAGAGAGCTTTAATTAAGAACTTAAGTGCAGAAATTAAGAAAATATTAAAGAAAATAGAAAATGTTGAAGAATAATATAAAAAAGGAACTAGGAAACTAGTTTCTTTTTTGTTTTGTATTGAACAAAAGTAAAATATGTAATAGTATATATATAGAAAGGTGAGAACATATGAAAAACAAAAAAGGAATAAGTCTAATAGTATTAAGTATAACAATACTTGTAATGGCAATCTTAGCAGCAACAGCAATAATTGCATTAGAAGATAGTGGAATAATTAAAAGATCTAGGGATACGGTTGCTAGTAATAATTATGCGGATGAGTATACAAGATTAGTAGTGATTAAAAACGGAATACTTACAGACAATTTAGGAACAATAACAGTAGAAGAATATATTACTGAATTACAAAATAAAGGGGTAATAGAAACATCGAGAATCAATAACGCAGATGGAAGTATCACAGTAACTACCAAAACAGGTTTTGATATAACATTATCACAAAATAGCTTTAGCGATTTGAGCATAGTTATAGATGGATATACACCACCGACAGTGGCAAATGGTGGTAATGGCAGTAATACTGGTAATAATGGTAATAACCAAAATGGTTTTCCAGCTGAAGGTGAAAGAGTTTTAGATGGATTTAAAATAGTTATGGATGAATATTTCTGGGGTGAAACTGTTCAAATAGAGGATTCTAATAAATATAATGCTGAAAATCCAATGCAACCACTATATGATGGTATGGAAAATTTTGAATATGATAAAAATATGACATGGAGACAATGGGTGAATTCATCATATAATACAAAGGGGTATAAAATACTAAGTGCAGTAGGAATGTCTGATGGGTTTTCAGGAGAAGCTATAGTAACAAGCGATTCTACTACTACTAGGGGTTATCAAATACATGTAACAAATTTAGTTGTATTATATATGGATGCTGCCTGTACACAATTAGCTACAGATGAGGAGAATTCATATTATCATGGCAAGATATGTACAAATCCAAGAGGGTTATTTAATCTAGATGAAAAAATTGAGGATACTCTTAATTCAATGATTGTAACAGTATCGCCTTTTTATGGCAAGTATGAAAAATGTATACCATTCTTTGTAATGGGATATTATGAAGATTAATAATATAAAATAAGCTCTACTTTTGTCGATTGGTGACATAATATTTGCATTTTGGAATATATTATGGTATAATACATAAGCTGTTAAAATAAAATCTATAGAAAGGGGCATTAATATGACCACGTGTACAGCTAACCAATTGGAAGCCAAAAGAGAGACGGTTGTGTTCCGCAATATGGTGGACGCACGCTTAGTAAAGTATGACGAAATTCATGAACTGCAAGATGGTTACTTCAAAGTTTTGAAGAAGGGATCGTGGGGCGTAATTACATCCGACGGAGAAGAAGTTTTCCCTTGTACGGCATCTACAATATATTATGTAGAAAACGGCCGTGTTATCTGCGGAATGGATGACGACGTCTACTCAATTGAGCTTAAGAAAGCTAAAAAGGATTCGGTGAGATGACCGGATCTTTTTTCTTTTTATGTATAAAAAATATATTTGTGAAAATAATATAAATATATGTATATAAAGTTAATGTACTTGCATAAGGAGGAATAAAAATATATGAAATCTACTGGTATGATAAGAAAGATAGATGATTTAGGAAGGATAGTAATACCTAAAGAAATACGTAAAACATTAAAAATAAGAGAAGGAGAAACGCTTGAAATATATATTGAGGGAGATAGGATAATACTAAGTAGATATGCTCCATTAGGCGATTTTATAGAAGATATAGTAGCATTAAGTGAAAGCGTTTCTAATAATACAGATTCTAATATTTGTATAACAGATACAAAGCAAGTATTAATTGCTACTGGATATCTAGAAAAAGAATATTTGTATAAAGATATAACTAAAGAATTGTTAGAAAAGATGGATGAAAGAATGTTGTGGCAAAACAAAGGTGAGAATAGGGTTAGAATTATAGAAAACGATGAAGTATTAAAGAATTGTAATCAAGTTATTATGCCAATAATATATGAAGGAAGCGTGCTTGGTTCGGTTATACTTTTAACTAATGATACAAACAAAAAAATAACAGAAACGGAATTAAGATTAGTTAAAGTAATGTCAGATTATTTGGCAGCTAGAATGTAAAAAAAGAAGTGGAAACAATATATAGTTTCCGCTTCTTTTAATTAGTATATATTATAAATTACCAGCTTTTTCTGCATATTTTTTAAGTTTATTGTATACATGGTAAGATATAGAATTCTTTTCAAAGCCTTCGCCTTCAGTATATGTTCCATATTTAACACCCGTTAATATTTCTATACCTTCATCTATTGTAGAGATAGGGTAGATGTGGAACATTCCTTTTTCAACTGCGTCTATTATTTCAGAATTTAACATTAAGTTTTTAACATTATGGTGAGGAATAATGACACCTTGAGTTCCTGTAAGACCTTGCATTTTACATACTTCATAGAATCCTTCAATCTTTTCTGTAACACCACCAATAGGTTGTATTTCACCTTTTTGGTTAACTGATCCGGTAACTGCTAAACCTTGTCTAATTGGTACTCCAGACAATGAAGATAGTATCGCGTATAATTCTGTAGAAGAAGCACTGTCTCCATCAACTCCGTTATATAATTGTTCAAAACATATACTTGCATTAAAGCATAGTGGGAAGTCTTGAGCGAATTTTTCACCAATATACGCTGAAAGGATAAATACACCTTTAGAGTGAGAGTTACCACTCATTGAAACTTCACGTTCGATGTTTACTATACCGCTCTTACCAAGGTAAGTATTAGCTGTTATTCTAACTGGTTTACCAAATGGATAACCGCCAGAATTTAGAATAGTAAGACCATTAATTTGTCCAACAGCTTCACCTGAAGTAGAGATTATAGTTGCACCATCATAAATCATACGTTTAAGTGTATCGTCAAGTTTACCATATCTTTTTCTTTTATTTAATGTAGCAGTTACAACATCTTGTGGTTCAACTGCTTTTCTTTCAGCTAGTTTTGCAACATGAGCAGATTCAATTATTATATCTGTTAAATCTGTTTGCATTGCAGTAAGTTTTGTTTTATCTCCAGCACATCTAGAACTGTATTCTACAATTGCTTTAACAGCTTCACTCTTAAATGGAAGAAGACCTTCTTTTTTAACAACGTGAGCAACATACTCAATAGTTCTTCTAATAGTATCTGTATTTTTATCTATAGAATCATCAAAGTCTGCTTTCATCTTAAATAGTATTTTGAAGTCTGAATCAACAGTACATAGTTGTTGATAAATTTGTTCAGTACCAAATAATACTATTTGAGTTTTAATAGGTATAGCTTTAGGTTTAAGAGCAATCATGTGAGATGGAGTAGCCATATCTCTTGACATATCTATGCTTAATTCTTCATTTCTAATTACTCTTTTGAAAGCTTCCCAAACAGACATATTAGTCATAATATCTCTAGCATTAACTAATAGATAACCACCGTTTGCTTTATAGAATGCACCAGCTTTAAGAAGAGTGTGGTCAGTTCTTGTAGAACCCATAACAGTTTCATATTCTAATTTACCAAATATGTCTGTGTATGTTGGGTTAGAACACATAACAACTGGAGCATGAGTTAACATTTCGTTATTTACTATTACATTAACTTTATATTTATGCCATGGTTTTGCTTGATGTCTCATAGCAGGTGGCATAGTATCTTCTTTTGGATCTTCTTTAAATTGTTCAGCATGTTTAACTATATCTTCTTGTACAGCATATAGGTAGTTTTGTATTTTTAGATTGCCTTTGTATTTAATCTTAAGATCGTTTATGTTTTTAGAAACGATGTAAGATATCATATTAGATTGCCATGCGTTTACTTTTTCATAACATTCTTTTTCAAGGGCATCTAATTGTTTCATTATACCCATAGTTTCTTGTTGTATTTTAGGAGATTTAGTTTTGTATTTTTGTTTTGTTTCTTCATCTAATTTGTTAAATTCTTCTTCGTTTAATACTTTCCCTTCATGAATAGGAGAGAAGTATATACCATCTGTTGCTGTTTTAATCTTAAATCCTTGAGCTGTTGTATATTCATCAAATTTTTTAAGAATAGCATTTTTCTTTTCTTGGTATTTTTGCATTAAAAGTTTTTTCTCTTTTTCATAGTTTTCAGATTTGAAAACTTTACCAAGATTTTCACGTATAGCAACCATAAAACGGTGCATATCTTCTTTAAGTTCACGTCCAGCACCTGGTGCTAAGAATATTGCTATTGGTTCATTTGGATTTTCAAAGTTGTGTACGTAACAAAGATCATCTGGAACAGGTTTTGTTTTAGCTAGTTTATTTACAACAGATAAAACATATGGCATTTTACCCATACCAACTTGTCCACAAACAAATAGATTAAAGCCTTTTTGAGGCATTTGTAAAGCAGTTTCAACTGTTTCAAGAGCTCTGTATTGACCAATAATTCCGTTATATGTAGAAATATCGTCTGTTGTCTTGAAGTTAAATTGAGAACCGTTTAATTTAGAAACTAAATCTGTAGATTTCAATTCTTTAAATTTTTTCATAAGTACTCCTTAAAATATTTTGCTTCATTTGTAACTACGTTCATATATATACCTAAACTATATAACAAACAAGAAAAAATAGCAACTGTTTTAAGGAATAAAAGTAGAGAAAAAAGAATAAAAATATATACGTAAAAAGCCTTGAAAAAATATTCGTTATGTAATAGGATAAATGTATATGATATGTAAAATATAAGGGGGAAAACAAATGAAAAGAAAACAAGGTATATC
>JAZOWO010000074.1:0-5622 GCA_045659265.1 Clostridia bacterium
CTATTAAATCCTCTTTTAGCTAATTCAACTTTTGCTTTCTTAGGCTTTTCTACGGGTTCTTCAAATTCTTCTTCCTTTAATAAATCTCCTAATAGCCCTTCTAAAAATTTATCTATATCATCTTCATCTTTACAACCTCTATCCTCTAACCATCTTCTATCTGCTTCCATTGTAGCTATACTTTCTTTTGCTACCTTTTCCATAGCTTCTTTAGCTATATTGAAATTTTGTTCGCCCCTTCTATTGCAGCTAACCAAAAGTCTTATATCTGAATAAGTTAGGTTAGGATTAGATATTTCTTTTGTTTCCACATTAAAATCAACCGCTGTTATTAATAAATAATAACCCTTTTCTTCAACATCCCACTCTAAATTAAATTTTCCATCATTATATTTTATTTGACAAGCATAAAAATTTAATTTTCCTGTATAGTTACTATCGAATATATAAGTATCACTCGTATCATTTTTTATCTTTCTATTATTTTTTTTATTTTCACTCATAAAAGTTACCTCCCATTAATTATTTATTTTTATAAAAATTGATTTTTTTATCTTTTGTTTATACCCTATTATATGAAGTTAATTATTTATTTGTTACACTTATTCAAAGAAATTCCCCATATAACAATGGTCACAATATCCTTTTTCTTTCAATAACCCACTCATTCCATCTATTTCATATAGAATTAGCCCATCACTTTCCCCATTTCTATTTTTATCTATTCTCAATAGAATATGCTGCTTACTCATGTCTACAACATCTTTATTAAATCTTTTACTCTTATCTGCTTCATTATTATTCGGGTCTATAATAGTTAGCCATTTTTTAATATATCCATTTGAAGCTTTCTTCCATATATAAGGTTTTAAAAAGAATTTTTCATTTTCTTTATTATTTACTAATTCAAACGGCCTAACTCTCCTCATTAATAATACAGAATTGCAGACTTCTTTTATTTGTTTACTATTGCTTAATTCAGCACTTGTTAAAAATCCTTTTTTATCACTGGAAACTAATAATTGTATTGGCATTAAAATTCCTATATCATATTCAGTTGCCGTCATATCAATTGCCCTAGACGTTTCAACTAATTCTGTTGCTATATTTCTATCCTTTCCACCTTCAAACTTAAATGTATCTAAAATAAAATATCCTACATTATTTCTTAATTTTTCTCTTTTCATTATTGCACATATATTATCCTTGTTAAAAGTTGCAACAGATAAAAACCTTAATTTTCCACCAAAATTTTCTTTTATGAATTCATTAGCAACTAAAAAAGTATCGATTTCAGTTTGACTACTAAATTCATTTCTTGATATTTTTTTTCTAGTTAATGTATAACATTTAAATATATTTTGACATACTATAGAGATTAATAAATTTTTATAGTATGCAGATTGAACTTCGTTTGATATTATTAAAACATTTTCGTTTGACGTATTAACTAATCCTAAAGCTATATTCAGCGCCATAGTTGTTTTTCCTACACCACTTGATGCTCCTAAAAGATGCAATCCATTCTTTCTTTGTAATCCTCCTAGAACCTCATTTAATAGCTTAAAGTTTTGTAAATATCTTAAATCTCCATCCTCTTCCCATTTTAAAACTATATCAAATCCACTTATATCAGTTTTTACACCATTTATTTTATCCTTTAATTCTTTTTCTGAAAAATATAATTCTTCAAAAACCAAATTCTTATCACATATTTCAACCTCTAAATCATTGAACATCAATTGAATTAGATTATGAAACTCATAAGAATTCATTACGGGTAATGCTTCGGTTAAATTTAACTTTTGTCCTTTATATATAATCGGTTCATTTATGTCAAAATTTCTTTTTTCTTTTAGATTCTCAACTATTATATGTTTTTTTAAATCATCAACGTATGAAGAAAAGTTTTTTATGTTTCCTAATTTTTGTAAATTTCTTATACTATCAAATCCACCATATTCTTCATATAAATCTCTCAATCCGTTTGCATTTATCCATGATGATACAGATAATTCATCTAATGATTTTATGTTTTTTACTAATTCTTCTGCTAATCTATAATAAAAACTTGTTCTGCTATTTCCAAAATCTTCTGCCTTTAAATTTGATTCTGTTACTAATGTTAAATCTTGATAAATTGCACCTAATATTAAGCTTTCACTCTCTATTCTACTGTTAAACTCCATAAAATCACCCTATTTCCCTATTTTATTTAAAAAGGAACTTATACTTGTTTCTTTGTCTTCTTTTATTTGTTTTAATCTATTTCTTATTTCCTCTTCTTCATCCTCCTCTATAAAATCCTCTTCCATATTTTCATCTACGCATTTTTCCCAACTGTTATTTCTTCTATCTTCAATTGTATAATCATGTATTGTATTTTTAATTACTACCATCATGTATCTTATCATCTGGTAATCTGATTCTATTCCCTTTAGTTTTATTTGTTCCTTAATCCATTCGTTTTTTGATTTTATACATCTATAAATTTCTTCCCAACTGTATCCTGCATCATGTAATTCTGCTAATTCACTATTTCTAACTTTGTTTGTAATAGGAAATCCCACTATTGCATCTGTTTCATATTGACATTTACGATATAATTCCTTTTCTCTCTTTTCGTTTTCATATTCTTCTTCATTACAGTAATATCTATTTTGTTTATTTCCTTTTTTAGTTTCATGGATTACTTTATAAGCATCATTCGTGTCTAACTGTTTGCCGCAGGCTCTACATTTTGCCTTCATAATTTACCTCCTATCTATTTTTTAATTCTTCAATCAATGTCATTATTTCTTTATTTTCACTCTTTAATTCTTCTAGTTTTTGCCCTTTTTCAAATCCCATAAATTCAAGATTTTCTTTATATCTATTTTCTAAAGTTTCTATTATAGCACTTATCATTCTATCGCTTAAACTTCTAAACATTTCTCTTCTCCTTATATGAAATATAGTATAGGTCTAAACCTATACTATATTATATGCCTTTAATTATTTATTTGTTACTTAAAAATCCTTTTTCTTCTGCTTTCATTATTAAATCGTCTAATATTAATTGTAAAGCATCCACTTGTTGTTCTGTACAATCCGCAACTCTATTTCCTATTCCTATATGCTTTTCAACTATTTTAGTAACTAAAGCCATTTCATCATTCGGAGCAAATAATTCCATTACTAGATTATTTAATTTTTCAATTATTTCTTCAAAATCTAATTCTTCTTCAAATTTAAATAAATCTTTTTTCTCTTCTGTAGTATTTTCTTCTTTATCTATTGCATCTGATAATTCTTTTATGAATACCTTATCATCCATTAATATCGTGCTTGGTAAATATGCAAATCTACTTCCTGCAAAATACTCATTTGTTGCCCTAGTTCTTAGAACTCTTATTTCATTTCCTTCTTCATCTTCATCTATATCACAGTAGAATATATTATCAACCATGTTTGCAACTATTTCATAACCTCTTCTTGCAAGTGATGGTATTGTATAATCAGTTTCTACTTCTCTTTCATTTCTTTTAGCTAATTTAGACTGTGTTTTTGCATGGCCTATTAAATACATCCCATAACCTTCTCGGATTATACTTAATAAGAATTCATTAAATATCTTATCAACCTCTCCGTATAATTTACCAAAAGGTTTATCTGATAAATCTGTACATCCATTTATTTTTAAAATATGTGCAACAGCTAATTGATATAGGATATCTACTGTATCTATTGTTATTGTTTTAAATTTTTCTTTTACCTCTGGTTTCTTTAATTCTCTTAATAACATACTTGTTTGATTCCATGCTGTTAAATCTATTGCGAATACGTTTAATGCAGAATATCCTTTTTCAGTTGCTATTATTAAATTTGTATCTCCGCCTAATTTTGATATCAATGTTGTTTTACCAACTTTAGATTTTCCATAAAAATAATTTAAATAACTTCCTAAATCTTTAGATATAGTTGTTTTTTGTAAATTCATTAAATCGAAACCTGCCATTTCCAAACACTCCCTTTATTTTATTTTTTTAGGAGGATTACTCCTCCCTATATTGTATGTCTTTATTTACTATTTTGTTACTTAAGCTAAACCATTTAATAAAGATTGTCTGATAGTTTCTATTAATCCATATATATATGTTCTAAAATATTCTTTATCGGTTTTATAATACATTAATAAATCTACCCAATCATCATATAGATTAACCATTTCTAGCCCCATATATCCTCTGACCATCAAGCAATTGTTATCTCCTTCTTTTGTTAAAATAAAAGTTACTTCAAATCCTTCTTCTTTATAGCTGTAAATATCTTTTAATGTTTTGCCATGTTCATATAATAATATACTCTCTTTTCTAAATCCATATCTTTCTAATTCTTCCATCATTACATTTTTAACATCCTGAATAACCATAAAATACCTCCTAATTTTTTATTTTTTCCATTTCATTTCTATGCAATACTCTAAAATAATTTGTGCCTTTACCATTTTCATCTAGGATTTCTACATTAAAGTAACATGAGCCTATATAGTTTCTTATTACTCTTCCTATTTTTCCATCTTCTAATTTAACTAAATCACCATTTTGAAATCCAAACATTCAATCCCACCTTTATTCGCCAAATAATTGTTTCAATGTCAATAAATAAAATCTTATTTCCATTTGGTCTTCTTGTGGTAATGACCAGAATTCGTCTTTATGTTCTTGAAATACCAACCAGTCTAAATGTCTAACCGCATATACAGGTAATTCGTGTTGATGTAATAATTTACAGAATACATTGTATAACTTTAATTCATAGCCTTCTCTCATTTTAAAAGTCCTCCCTTATTATTATTATGGATTCAAAATATTTTCTATAAGTTTTTTCTATATCTATCCTCATATCCTCTTCTTCTATAAAACTATCAACATTTAAAACTTCGGCTATCTTTTCTGCATTTATTTTGCAATAACATAAACATAATAAATTTGCATTTTTATTACGACAGTGTATATGGTCTTTATCTTCTACGTCGTTGAATACTCCCCAATATGATGTTTCGCCTTCTACTAAAGGATTTCCTCTTTTTACTTCTTTAACAATAAACATTAATTTTCCTCCGAATATAATCTTAAAGATTGAATTATTAAAGTTAGCATATTTTCCATTTTTACCAATCTACTTATTTCTTCCATATACATCTTTTCAAATTCCTTTTGCTCCTCTACTATATCTTGCAATAAATAAATTTCTGCATTTTTTATTTTTATTTCATTTTCTAATTCTTTTTTTGACTTTTGTTTTTTTATTTTTAATTTTGAATTTATTATTTTAGCTTTCATAGTAACCTCCTTATAGATAATTAACTATAATTACATCTGAAAATTCAAATTCAAAAGAATTACGTCTTACACTAAACATTCCTAATGCTTGATTATAATTATTTATTAAAATTATTGTAGTTTGTGTTGCATCATCTTTATAATCTTCATTCATTAACAATTGAAAATTTTTCATTTCTAACCATTCTTCTACTTTATAGTTTTTATTCCAACCAAAATGACCTATCATTTCTTCTATAGTTTTATTTAATTCTTTTTTATATAAATCCATATAAACAGTTATTGCTTCATTTATAGC
>JAZOWO010000075.1:0-2325 GCA_045659265.1 Clostridia bacterium
TTATTACTTAAAACTTTGTTAACATCTGTAGCAATTTTACATGAAATTTTATTTGGTGTAAATTCATTATTATAAATTAGAAGATTGTAACCATAATTAGTTATAATTGATTCACTTGGAGTAATATATTCAGTAGTTGGTGTAGCTTTTTCATAAAGTATAAATGTTGGATTTTGTTCTAACCAATTATAAAATGCCTGTGTTACTGATACAGTTGAAGTATTTAATTTTGACTTATTAATTCTTATTTGAATATGGTCTTTGCCAGAGTTTCCATAAACGCCTTCTCTGTCTATGTCCCAAAGTGAGCGAACAGGGAAATTATTACAAATTAAATTACCATATTTATTTGTATATACTTGTACTTGGAAAAAGTAAGTATTAGTTAAATGTTGTGATGTTAATTCGCTTATACTAACTTTTGATAAATCAACTTTACCGACATATCTTGTGACTTCACCAGTAGATAAATTAACTACGTCATTACCTCCATTTGGTAGACTTCTTAATTCTTCATTTATTGAGAAATTAAATTCTTTTTCTATATAATTTTCATATTTGCTATCACCATTTAATTTTAATTGTAAATTTCTTACTTCTGTATATGGTAAGCCTATTTCCCCTTTGTCAGTATTTGTTGAATAAATACCTATTCTAATGTCTACAGTATTATTTGGTACAAGTATATCTGTTGATAAAGCATTATTTGGATTCAATCCAAAGTAACCTCTAGTATTGTCTGATTTGTCAAAAATTAATTGAATCATATTTGAAGGATAAGCACTAGAAGTGTAAAGATATGAAGCTGATAAATTAACTGTTTTACCTCTTAATACTTTTACTACCTCTCTATTCATAGTGTAGAAAGTATTTACATAATTACCCGTTTTTAATGATTCGATTCTGACATAATCTTTTTCTTTTATTACATTATAATTTGCTGTACTATCTCTTAAATCTCTATAGTCAAACAAGTTTTTACCTATTAGCTTAAATGGAAAACCATTATTACCAATTGAATAAACCCCGTCACCATGTGAAATATCTGCGTTTGTTAAGTCACCTTCATAGATTCCTAACTTTAAATTTATTGTTCCAGAAGTAGCTAAATTACTTAGATAACTTCTTAACAGAATATTAACACTACTAAAACTACTTCTTGTAGTTAACACAAATTTTTGTGTTCCTATATATTTAGGTTTAATTGCATAATTTCCTCCAGAAAATGCTGATAAAGAGTTTCCATTTTCATTATTAGATGAAATGACGAAGTCACCATTTAATGTATTATCAATTATAAATGCAATAACAGTATAAGTTGTTGAAGGTTTTATCAAATTATTCATTGCAAAGAAGCAATTTTGATAACCACCTGTTCCAGTAGCTGTAATTATATTAGTACTATTCACCTTAATATTATCATGTTTATCAGTATAATTATAAGTTAAAATATTATGATAAGTTTTCCCTTCAATAGTTAAATCTTTCATAGGGGCTATATATGATTCAGTAGATTCTATAAAACTACCTTCATAAGGTGTGTATGCTAATAAATATAACTTTTCAAGTAAGTTTGCATGGTCAGAAGCTAATCTATCAGAAAGGTTACTAAATTTATTACCGTTAATATCTGTTAAACTATCATTGATTCCTTCTAGGTATTTTGTTATAACTGCATTAAATTGATTAAATATTCCTCTAAATTCTACAGTTAAATTTGATATTTCATTTTTTAGTGAATTTATAGTAGACATGTTAAAATTTAATGTATTATATCTTGCTTTACAATCTTGTAAAATTACTTCAATTTCTGTTACCAAATTATTATTCTTATTTATTAAGGAATTGAATTTATTGTTATACTCACTATAGAATTGATTGATAGAATAAGTATTGTTAATGATTAAGTCATTTCTTAAAGAATCTAATGATAAGATTAATTCATTTTTTAATTCTTCGTATTCTCTTTTAATTCTGGAATTAATTTGATTGTTTAAATTTGTTGCTTTTTTAATTTTATCATCATATTCAGTCAATATTTGTTTTATTATTGCTATTTCTTGAAAATCAATACTATTCTGGTCTTTTAATGCTCCAATTTCTGTTTTAGCTTGGTTAATAGTATATTCCTTATTTATTTCATTTATCAATTTTTTCACCTCCAATAATAATTATACTACAAAAAAGGATAGTAATATTTACTATCCTAAATTGTTTCACGTGAAACGTTAATATATTAATAAAAATAATTCTTTTAATTCTACCATTATCATCATATTCAGTCAATATTTGTTTTATTATTGCTATTTCTTGAAAATCAATACT
>JAZOWO010000076.1:0-13512 GCA_045659265.1 Clostridia bacterium
ATACATAAATATATTGAAAGAAAAGGAAATATAAGATAATATTATTTTGTAAATTTATAAATAAAGGAGAAACTTATGATAAACAAACAAAAGAAAGGTATATCATTAATAGTATTAGTAATAACAATAATAGTAATGATAATATTAGCAGCAAGCGTAATTGTTTCATTAAATAATACAGGAGTAATAGATAAAGCAGGACAAGCTGTAGATGAAACAAACGAAAGCGAGTTAGAACATATGGATGCATTAGATTATTTAGATAAATTTACTGCATCTGTAGAAAATCCATGGGATGGAAGTACAAAAGAGAGTTTTGCAGATGGTAATGGTACAGAAAATCAACCATACTTAATATCTAATGCAGCAGAATTAGTGTATTTTGCTAAATTAGTAAACGAAGGAAATACATTTGAGGGTAAATATGTAGAATTAACTGCAAATATTAACTTAAATAATATTGAATTTACACCGATAGGAATGGGCAACTCTACAACAACAGATGAGTCACAATGGACTTCAAGTACAGTGTACTTTAATGGAATATTTGATGGTAAAGGACATATTATATCAAATCTAAACATAAACAAACCAGAGGTTCGTGGAGTTGGATTATTTGGTGTAACTTACGATAAAGCAGTAATAAAAAATGTAGAGATATTCTCAGGTAATATATATGGTAGAGCGGCAGTTGCGGGTATAGTTGGATATAACAAAGCAGAAATATCTAATTGCATAAATAGAGCAAATGTGACAGCTGTAGACAGTGAGACTGTAGGAAACAGCGGACAATTGGCTGGTGGTATAGTTGGGTTAAGTTGCGCGGGTAATATAACAAATTGCAAAAACTATGGGAATATATTAGGCGAAGACGATGTTGCCATGAGGAGCCGTGGCAAAAATGTTGGTGGTATTGCTGGAGAAATAGCCGGATATACTGATGTAATAATTTCAAAATGTTATAACTATGGTAATATAACAACTAACTATCAACAAGTTGGCGGTATTGCTGGTAGTGCAGCAACTGATGAAGGGAAAACTATAAAAATAATAGATTGTATAAATAACGGGAAAGTTCATGCTAAAAAACCAACGAAAGAATTTGTGGATAATGTTTCAATAGGGTTTGTTGGCGGTATATTAGGATGGGCAGGAACAGCTAATGTAACTTTAGAAAATTGTAAAAATACAGGTGCGGTAATATCAGATGATTCTACCGCTGGTGGTGTTGTAGGAGAAGTGTCTGGTGGCTCTAAACTAATAAAATGTACAAATTCAGGTAGTGTAGAAGGTGTATTATGCATCGGTGGAATTGTTGGTACTTTGGAAGAAGGAACAATTGAAAATTCTAATAATGCAGGTGCGGTATTAGCTGAACGTGGAAGCGGAGGAATAACTGGTGCAATTGCAAGTTTTGAATCTAGAGTGTACGGTTCTTCTAATACAGGAACTATAACAGCTAATGAACAACAAGCAGGCGGTATAGCTGGTCAAGGATGCGGAACGATAGAGAAATGTGTTAATTCAGGAGAAATACATACTGCAAATGGCGGCGGCGGTATAGTTGGTCTATCTAGCAATAAAGGCTCAACTATAAAAGATTGTGAAAACAGAGGAAAGGTAGAGTCTAACAATATAGCTGGTGGCATAGTATCACTTGTACAATTAGCAACATCTCCAATTATTAATTGTAGAAATTATGGTGAAGTAATTTCTAATACTCAACAAGCAGGTGGTATAGCAGGAACTACTCCTGGAAATGTTACAGATTGCTACAACGAGGGTAAGATTATTTCTAATTCAACAGGCGGAAGAGGAATAACAGGTGGTATTGTTGGATTTTTGACTGGCACAGTAACTAACTCATATAACAAAGGTTTGGTAGTAGTAGGCGAGTTTGACGGCAGACCAGATCTTGTTGGAGGTATTGTTGGATTGTTGAAGGGTGGTAAAATTTCTAATTCTTATGATATTGGTTCGTATAGCGGAGAAAAAATGGGAGCCATAGTTGGGGAAAATAGTGAAGATACACCAGGAACAATAACAAATACATATTACTACACAACAGAAAGTATAAAAGGCGTTGGTGGAACAGATGATGTAGCTGGCCAATTTGAAAAAACAGATCTAAAATTAGATACATTTGAAGCGTTTAAGAATTCATCATTTTATGCAAAATAAAACATATAACCAAAAGAGTATATACAAAAATGTATATGCTCTTTTTATGTATTACAAATCTGTTACAAATAAAGAAAACAGTTGAAAGAAAAATAAATATAAGATAATATAAAATTGTAAATATATAATAAAAAGGAGAAGTTAAAGATGAACAAACAAAAGAAAGGTATATCATTAATAGTATTGGTAATAACAATAATAGTAATGATAATATTAGCAGCAAGCGTAATTGTTTCACTAAATAATACAAGTATAATAGATAAAGCAGGGCAAGCAGTTGATGAAACAAACGAAAGCGAGTTAGAACACATGGATGCATTAGAGTATTTAGATAAGTTTACTGCATCTGTAGAAAATCCATGGGATGGAAGTACAAAAGAGAGTTTTGCAGATGGTAATGGTACAGAAAATCAACCATACTTAATATCTAATGCGGCGGAACTAGTGTACTTTGCTAAACTAGTAAATGAAGGAAATACATTTGAGGGTAAATATGTAGAGTTAACAGCAAATATTAACTTAAATAATATTGAATTTACACCAATAGGAGTAGGAAATACTAGTGGTGGAGATGAAAATAGTTATATAACAACTAGCAAATATTTTGATGGAACATTTGATGGTAAAGGACATATCATATCTAATATAAATATCAACAGAACAGATATTAGAGGTGTAGGTTTATTTGGTGTTCTTGGAGAAAATGCAAATATAAAAAATGTTGAAATCTTCTCGGGAAATATAGTTGCAAAGGCGGCTGTAGCAGGAATAGCAGGATATGGAAAGGGAACTATTTCAAATTGTGTAAATAGAGCTAACGTAACAGCAATAGATGATCCTGAAGTAGGAAACAGTGGCCAATTGGCTGGCGGAATTGTTGGCAGTGCAATTAATATAAAAATATCTAATTGTAAAAATTATGGAAATATAACAGGCAAAAACGATAGCGCGCTTAGAAGTCGTGGTAAATGTATAGGCGGAATTGCTGGGCAATTAAGGGCTACAGCAGAGTCGTATATTATAAATTCATATAATTATGGTGTAGTAACATCATATTATCAACAAGCGGCGGGTATAGCTGCGGCAGTACATGCTGATGAAGGCGTAAGCTTAAAGATAGAAAAATGTGAGAATAAAGGTAAAGTATCAGCGATTTATCCTGAAAAAGAATTCACAGACAATGTAGCTATAGGCTTTGTTGGTGGAATTGTCGGCTGGACAGACACTACAAAAGTGTACATTAATGAGTGTAAAAATTCTGGAGTAGTTAATTCAGGAAGAACTGGCGCAGGTGGTATTGTTGGACATTTGGATGGAGGTTCTGAAGTTAATAATTCTACTAATTCAGGAACTATAAATTCAGCATCTCAATGCGCAGGTGGAATTGTTGGGGAAATTACTTCTAGTAAAGTACAAAATTGTATAAATACGGGCGCAATAACAGGAGAAGTTGCTAATGGTGGTATTGTAGGTGCGATAGACGGTGAAGATACAGTGGTATATAATTGTTCTAATAGTGGAAGAGTAGCTGCTAATAATCAACAATCTGGCGGAATTGCAGGTCAAGCAACAGGATTGATAGATAAATGTACAAACACAGGCGAAATATATACAGCAAACGGCGGTGGCGGTATTGTAGGATTATCGGGATCTCAAAAATTGACAATACAAAATTGTATAAACAGAGGTAAAGTAGATTCAAATAATGTAGCAGGAGGTATAGCTTCAGTAATACAACTAGCCAATTCATCTATTTTAGATTGTAAAAATTATGCTGAAGTAATATCAAATACACAACAAGCAGGAGGAATTGCGGGTCAATTAACAGGACTTGTTTCGGGTTGCTATAACGAAGGATATATAAAGTCGAATTCAACAGGAGTTAAAGGAATATCAGGTGGAATTGTTGGAGTTTTATTAGGAGAAGTAAAAAATTCGTATAATAAAGGTAGAGTAGAAACAGGAAATTATTCATCAGGCGAAGATGATGTAGGTGGAATTGCAGGTTTCTCAGTTAATGGTAAAATATCTTATTCATATAACAAAGGCGAATTAATAGGAGAAAACAGAGGAGCTATACTTGGAAGAGCGAGTATTACAGAAACAACACCTACAGTAGTAAGCAATACATATTATTATACAAATGATAATACTTTAACAGGAATTGGAACTGCTGATGCTGATGAGGCTGGAAAAACAGAAAAAACAACTACAAATATAGACACGTTTGAAGCATTTAAGAATTCATCATTTTATGCTAAATAATATAGAGCATTATTAAAGGAATAGTTAATTTGACTATTCCTTTTATTTGTAGTATAATATTAATTGTTGGTAAACATAATACTTATTAAATGTATAAGTGGAGGACAAAAATGAACTTTTTGAAAGCAGACTGTGTGCGGATAAGAAAGCACTACAAAGACCGTGTTGAAGAAACTTCAGCATACACCATGTATGACATGGAACAGCAACTTTATGTGGATATGAAAAGCGGCAAAGGCGTACAACGCTATGAGCTTGTTATTTGCTACGGCTCAGATAATCCGGCGCCTAAAAAGGTAAGTCTCAGCGCAAACCAGTACACCATGAAACCTTTTGATATCTACATCTCGCTGTACAAGAAATATGCAAGAAAGCCATATAACAGATTCAAGATGGGAGAACTCAGAAGCCTTTTTGATGTAGAAGATGGAACAAACAAAATTGTTCTGGAATTTACTACTGAAGAAGCTGGTGGCCATTTTGCAGATGTGAAGCTTGTTGCAAACTATGTGAAGTTTTAAGACATAAGAAAAACGCTAGATAATAATCTGGCGTTTTTCTTGCATTTATACGCTTGTATGATATAATCATAAAAGAAAAAGAGGTATGTAAATGACAGAAGATAGAGTAATAATGCCAGAATATAACTGGGAAGAGGATGAGAGAGTAGAAACAAGCCTTCGTCCTAGAGATTTTACAGAATACATTGGACAAACTAAAGTAAAAGAAAACATGAAAATATATATTGGTGCAGCGAGAAAAAGAAACGAAGCTTTGGACCATGTTTTGTTATATGGACCACCAGGACTTGGAAAAACAACGCTCGCAAATATTATAGCGACAGAACTAGGTGTAAATATTAAAGTTACATCTGGACCTGCTATAGAAAAGCCTGGAGATCTTGCTGCTATATTAACAAATCTAGAAGAAAACGATTTGCTTTTTATAGATGAAATCCATAGATTAAAGAAAACAATAGAAGAAGTGCTATATCCAGCCTTAGAAGATTACAACTTAGATATTATGATAGGAAAAGGTCCTTCTGCAAGAAGTATAAGAATTGATCTTCCAAAGTTTACTCTTGTTGGCGCTACAACAAAAGCAGGCGCTTTATCCGGTCCATTAAGAGATAGATTTGGAATAATTCATAGATTGGAACTTTATTCAGTAAAAGAGCTTGCTACAATAGTAGAAAAGAATGCAGAAAAACTAGGTATAGGTATTACAGAAGAAGCAGCTTTAGAGATAGGTTCTAGAAGTAGAGGAACTCCAAGAATTGCTAATAGATTCTTAAAGAGAGTTAGAGACTTTGCTGAAGTAGAAGATAAAGATGTAATAGATTATGCTGTGGCAAAAGCAACATTAGATAAACTAGAAGTTGATGAAAATGGACTTGATGAGGTAGATAGAAGAATACTAGATACAATGATAACCAAGTTTAATGGTAAGCCGGTGGGACTTGATGCTTTAGCTGCTGCAACGGGTGAAGATAAAGATACAATAGAAGATGTATATGAACCATATCTAATGCAAATAGGATATATAAACAGAACACCTAGAGGTAGAATTGCAACAAAATTAGCTTATGAACATATGGGGGTAAAATATGAAGGATAAACTACTAATACACGCGTGCTGTGCGCCGTGTTTAGTTGCTGTTTTTGATGATGTAAAAGATAATTTAGAAAAGTATAATCTGGAATCGAGTAAAGATTTTGATGTTATTTGGTATAATATAAATATACATCCAAAAGCAGAATATGAAAGAAGAAAAGAAACGTTAAAAGAATATTTAGCTATGAATAATAAAGAAGGAATATTCTTAGATGAATATAATCTTTTAAGTTGGGCAAAACATGCAGTAAATTACAAAGAAGAAGGATATAGTATGCGTTGTGAGTATTGTTATACTTCAAGACTCGAAAAAGTATTTGAGTATGCCAAGAATAACGGGTATACTTCAGTTACCACTACGCTATTAATTAGCCCTTATCAAAAGCACGATGTAATAATTGATGTTTGCAATAAATTAGCGGCTAAATATGGCGTTAAATTTGCCTACGAAGATTTTAGACCATTGTTTTGGCCTGGACAACATAAAGCAAAAGATTTAGGTTTGTACAGACAAAAATATTGCGGATGTATTTTTTCTATTGACGAAGGAGGAAAGAGTAAATGAGAAAAGTAAGTAAAGCAAGAAAGTTAATACCAGTATTTATAGCATTGTTTATAATAATTATAGTATCTTGTATTTCTTTTTTAATATATATGTTTAGCGGGAATTATATAATTTACTCTAAAGAATATAAATCTAATAAAAATGTTTCGGACATTATAGTTAAAGATAGTAATGTAATAATATATAATGGAATATTATTAGGTGCGAGTAAAGATGGAAGCTGGATTGATGCTGAAAAATATTATTCAGCAAATCCGGTTGCCAACAAATTAGAAGTTAATTTGTATTCTAGTGACAACCTATATGGAACATTTAATACAGCGAGTATTCGTAAACATAGCGAAGGCTTAATTTATACTACTGTTGGTAAAGATACTTTGCCAAATGGATATTTAGCATTATCTAGTAATATAGCTAAAAATTTGTCTTTTCCAACTAAGTTAGAGCCTACAGAACAAGATGAAAAATATGTAAAAGAAGCGCTTGGATCATATAAGTTCTTAAATGGCGGTGTTAAAATAACAGAAATATATGCAGCAAGCATTGAAGAAGTTAGTGATAGAATAATATGTGTAACAGCAGAAAAAGCTAATCTTTTAGGAGTATATAGCGCAGTTGTATATGTAACAAACAACAAACCATATTTGGTTAAATATGCATATGTAAGAGATACAGATAATGCGGATAGCTGGCCAGTATATTCTGTAAAACACATAAGAGACTTAAATGGAGATAATAAACCAGAGTTGATACTTGAAGAAGTAACAGGTAATTTTGTGAATTATACTATACAAGAGTTAAGAGATAATCATACGTTCTATCAAGTGTTAAAGGTGTCAATAGGATTATAGTTATAAATATAACAAAGGAGAAAAAATGAAAAAAGGTATATCTTTAATAGTATTAGTAATAACAATAATTGTGATGATAATATTAGCAGCAACGGTTATAGTTTCACTTAATAATACAAGCATAATAGATAAAGCTAACCAAGCCGTTAATGATACTAATGCTCAACAAATACAAAATATGGCAATGGTAGCTTGGGCTGATGCATATATGGCAAAAAGAACAGATCCATCAATAAATATAGAAGACGAAGTTATTAAAGCGTTGGAAGATAAAAAAATAGATACTTCTAAATACGATATACAAATAACAGATCAGGGTGTTAATGTAAATGTACCAGCAAATACACTTGGAGCATTTGTAAAATCTGCTAAAGATTATGGTAAAACTGTAAATTATACTACTACTGTAAACGGAAAAGTAATAAGTGATTGGAAAGTGTTATATAAACAAGAAGTTGATGGTGAAGAGTATGTTTATTTAATAAAAAGTGAAGGATTGACAGCGGGAGCAGTACCAACAGTTGTAGCCAATCTTAGTACTACTAAAGTAGGTACGACAACTATTAAGGTTGGTGGTACAAACAAGGCTTTTTCAAGTGTTACATGGGTAAATTATACGGGTGGAGCGTGCAACATAAACACTAAACGTTGGAAAGCAGAATATAATAATGGAGATTATAGTGCGATAGCTGCTCCAAGAGAATTGCTGATGGAAGAATATTGGAGTGAATTTGCCAATACTGATTTATATAAAGATGGATCGGGTGTATCTTATGTAGTTGGAGCTATTGGTGCACCAACAGCTGAAATGATAGTTGCAAGCTGGAATGAAAAACGCGAAGCTACAAAGGATTATACTACTTATAAGAATTCTTATGTATTAATAAGCGAGTCTGGCTATATACCATATATTGTAAGTACAAATACAAACGTAGTAGTTAATAAAACACAAAGTGTAGATTTGACATTTAATGATTCATTATATGTGTGGATGGAAGACGGAGCGGAATTATTAGCTACACCTTCAAATAGAACTGGTGTGTGGTATTTGTGGGATGGCAGATTGATGTGCTCCGGCGGAAGCGTAGCAACAATTAGACCTGTAGTATGTATCAAAGCAACAATACCTGCTTCAAAGGGAACAACAACAGACATAGCTATATAAAATAACAAAGGAGAAAACTAATGACAGACGATTATACATTAAGCGTGCTTATTGTTATCTTACAAATATTATTGCCAGGATTAATTGTAGGGTATCTTATAGGTAAAATAATTGAAAGCAAAATAAAAGCAAATAGCATATCTAAATGTGATAAATATGAAGATGGTCTTAGATTGAGATGGACTAATAGTTATTTAAGAAATCTTTATGCTAAAAAATATAATACTGAAACCAAACCTTCAGAAACCGATATATTAAAGATGTTTGAAGATATAGGGGCTAAAATAACAATTTACGACAAAAATAATATTGTTATTCCGTGGACTTACATACAAAAATGGGAACATTTTATAGTAGATGATGATAATCTTCAAAACGGGTGGCTTATACTTAATATTGTAAATGAAGAAAATAAGATTAATATGTTTATAGGTTCGGATTATAAATTAGATCCGGTATATATGGCCCTTAATAAATATATACCAGAGAAAGAAGATGTTAATAAAACTACGGAAAAAAGATAATAGAATTTCAATAAATGAATAAAAATATAAAAAACTATTTAAATTACAAAAATTATGTAGTATAATATAACTTGTAAGCGATGAAGGGACGAGTAAATTTGTAAAACGCAAAAGAGAGGAATGATCGTGGCTGAAAGTCATTCTTGAAGGTTAACATTTTGAAGACTACCCCGGAGCTTGTGATGAAAGTCACCGTTAAGATTTACGACTTAAATCTATGAATTAAGTAAAATATAGGGTGGAACCGTGTAATATAAATTATTTGCACCCCTATAGGTAAAATGCCTATAGGAGTGCATTTTATTATGCTTAATTACTGTTAATTAAAGGAGGTAAAGATTATGATTAAAATAATTAATAATGATGGAAGCATAAATGAAGTTGAATATAACGAATATATTCACGTTGCTAGACATACTGCATCACATGTTCTAGCAGAAGCAATTAAAAGAGTATATAAAGATGCAAAACTTGCAATTGGACCTTCAACTGATTCTGGGTTCTACTATGATTTCGATAACATAGAAATAACTAACGAAGGTTTAAGAAAAATTGAGAATATAATGAAAAACATTATTTCAGGGAATGCAGAAATGAAAACTTATGTGTTATCTAAAGAAGAAGCATTAGAAAAAATGAAGGATGAACCATACAAGGTAGAACTTATTAATGAATTACCTGATGGCGAAAAAATATCTTTCTATGATAATGGTTCATTCGTAGATATGTGTAGAGGACCTCACGTATTAAATCTAAAAGATATTGGAGCAGTTAAATTAATATCTGTAACTGGTGCATACTGGAGAGGTTCAGAAAAGAACAAGATGTTAACTAGAATATATGGAACTTGCTTTAAAACTGAAGCAGAAGTTGAAGAACATCTAGCTAAACTTGAAGATGCAAAAAACAGAGACCACAACAAACTAGGAAGAGAAATGGAATTCTTTACAACTGTAGATTACATTGGTCAAGGATTACCAATATTACTTCCAAAGGGAGCTAAAGTAATTCAATTATTACAAAGATTTGTTGAAGATACAGAAGCTAGACATGGATGGCAATTAACTAAAACTCCGTTTATGGCTAAATCTGATCTATACAAAATATCTGGTCACTGGGATCATTACAAAGATGGAATGTTTGTATTAGGTGATGAGGAAAAAGATAATGAAGTATTTGCTTTAAGACCAATGACTTGTCCTTTCCAATACCAAGTATATCTAAATAGAGGAAGAAGCTATAGAGACCTACCAATGCGTCTTAATGAAACTTCTACATTATTTAGAAATGAAGCGTCAGGAGAAATGCATGGACTTATCCGTGTAAGACAATTCACTATATCTGAAGGTCACTTAATGTGTACTCCAGAACAACTAGAAGGTGAATTCAAACACTGTCTAGAACTAGCAAACTATATGTTAAAATGTCTAGGATTATATGAGGATGTATCATACAGATTCTCTAAATGGGATCCAGAAAACAAAGAAAAATATATTGGAACTCCTGAACAATGGGATGAAGCACAAGGAATAATGGCTAAAATATTAGACAACCTTGGAATTACTTACAAAGAAGGAATTGGTGAAGCTGCATTCTATGGACCAAAACTAGATATCCAAATTAAGAATGTATTTGGTAAAGAAGATACTTTAATCACTATCCAAATTGACCAATTATTATCTGAAAAATTTGGAATGGAATATGTAGATAAAGATGGCGCTAAAAAACATCCATACATTATCCATAGAACTTCTATTGGATGCTACGAAAGAACTTTAGCATTACTTATAGAAAAATACGCAGGAGCATTACCACTTTGGATTGCACCAACTCAAATTAAATTATTAACAATAGCAGATGCTCATTTAGACTATGCTTATGAAGTTAAAAAACAACTTGAACTTGCTGGATTTAGAGTAGAAGTAGATAGTGCAAATGAAAAGATTGGTTACAAGATTAGAAATGCAAGATTAGAAAAAGTTCCATACTTTGCTGTTATTGGAGATAATGAAATGAATGAAAAAACTTTAGCTTTAACTGCACGTGGCGGCGAAAAAGTTGGAGTATTTGGAATTGATGAAATAATTGCAAGAATGAATAACGAAATTGAAGAAATGACTAAATGGAGATAGTATAACTCTACAAGAGCGGCTAGCTTAAGCTAGCTGCTCTTAATGCTTACTTGACATAATACTTTGGAGGTGTTAAAATATATGAAGTGGTCCAAAAATCTAAAAATAAATATTTAAGGAGAAACAAATGAAACGGGAATATGGAGTAATACCGGTAACTCATTACAGAATTTTAATAAATGGTCAAACGCATTACTACACCAAGTATGAAGAAATTGGTGATGGTTATGCTAAGGTCATGAAAAATGACAAGTGGGGATTGTTAGATTACAAGGGAAACAGAGTGTGCCCTTTGGCATACAAATCTCTTGGTGACTTAGTCCACGGCATGATGACTGTTTTTGATGGTTATCGTTATGGATACTTTTCGAAGGATACAGGTACAGTATGGCCTTGTATGTTTGAAAAAGCATTCCCATTTGAAGGAGATACTGCAAAAGTAATTTACGAAGGTAAAGAAAGGATGGTTAACAAGCAAGGAAAGTTTGTTGATTAAACAGGGAAAACTAAAATGCTCAAAAACAACAACTACTATTTAACACAAATTCGGTACAGACGTGCTGGAAAAATCATCGAGTACTTTCGTGTTGATGCAAATGGCAAAACCACATATTATACCAAATATGAAGAAATCGGCGATGGCTATGCTAAGGTAATGAAAAACGGCAAGTGGGGAATTTTAAGTCCCTATGGTAATGTATGGGGAAGAACTGAATTTTCAAAAATTGGCGATAGCTTTTCTGAGAATATGATCCGTATATACCAAAATGGTAAAGTTGGATATGCAGATAGAGAAACTGGAAGATTTATCGGATGTATTTTCGATTCTGCAGAAGACTTCAAAGATGGAACTGCCAAGGTCTGTTACAAGGGAAATAAGCGGACTATCAATACGGTAGGTAAATTCATTGACTGATTAAAATTAAAGGCGTTAGATTAATTTCTAGCGCTTTTTGCTTTACAATATATTAAATATGTAATAGTATGAATATATGGAAAAGATAAAAGAAAAAGAAAATAAAAATCTAAAGAAATTTTCAATAAGAAAATTATTGTTTATATGGGGATTCGTTGTTATTATGAGTCCTATTGTAGGGTGTGTTTTGCAGTTGCTATTTTCAGTCGTTTGTTATACAGGAGCTTCGATTTGGAGTTTGTGGGATGAAGAAATAAAAGCAGATATGCAAAGTATAGAATGGAACATATTCAATAAAGATGAAGCTAAGGTAGTAGAATCTAAAAAAGTATCTATGTATAAAGGTGTTATGGTATTTAGAATACCTGGAAACAGAGCAGGATCGTTCTTAGGAATATTTTTAACAGAACATCAAAGAACTGCTACGCCACATAGTATAAGTGTTGTGCATCATGAATACGGTCACAATATACAACAATTATTAGTAGGCCCAATTAATTATTTATTATATATAGGGCTTCCATCATGGAGACAATGGAGTGAAAGAACATATTATGACAGACCTTGGGAAATAACTGCTGAATCATTTGGAGGAGTTAGAATAAGAAAGCATGCGTCAGATGCGTTGAAACGTGGAAATAATTATCTATTAACTACATTATTTGGCCGGACCATTATCTTTCTTGTTTTTACCAGGTGAATATAATATATAAAATAAGGCAAAACAAAATATATAAAACAAGACTACCAAAACATATGGTAGTCTTTATATTTTATATATTGTTATTTTTTTCTTCAATCTCAACTATATTTTTAGAATATATTTTATATGCACAAGATAGAAGAACTGTTTTTAATAGATATTGATACTCATTAGTAGATATGGTGTCTATATAGTCTTTTTTGTTGTATGCGCAATCTAGTGCTTCTTCAAACAACGTACAGAACTTGTTATATGATATCTGTATATCCGACTTAAGAGCCATTTTAAGAAGTCTTTTAATATCTTGCATAGAATATACTTGCTTAAGCACACAAATGGCAAATAGCTTTGCTACTTGAGATTTAGAGTACTGTTTCTTTATAGGCGCTTCTATAATTTCGTGTTTAACATAGTTGTTAATCATTGTCTTAGTTAGAAGTTCATTTTCCTCTTTAGCATCCGAACTAATAAATATGTATGGAGCAAGATGGTTGTTAATTAAAGTAACAACTTGCTCTAGGAACAAATCTATGTTAGGAAGTTCTTCCCATCTAGGAATATGAAATTTTGTTATATCTAGGTTATTTATATTTTTT
>JAZOWO010000077.1:0-9711 GCA_045659265.1 Clostridia bacterium
TCCGCATTAACATGTTCTGTTCCTGCTAAAGTTGCTAAAGTTAATGGTTTTTCTTTTCCGCTTAATTTAAATCCTGTTGCTTGATTTAATACGTAATAAGTTCCATTTGCTATATCTTCTGCTCTATTTATAGTTTCACCATTTGCATTTTTTTCATCTACTATTTTTAAATCTGTAGTTCCTTCTACCACTGTTACATAATCATTGTATGCAGGATTTACATTGAAATCATATCCTGTGTATAATGGTTTAGAAACTGACCATGCGTGGTTATGTCCACATAAGAACATATCTACTTTATGTTTTTCTATAGGAGCAACCCATCTTTGTAGACGTTTAGTTCTACCAACTGTAAATGCGCTTAAATGAGCGAATACTATTACCCATCTTGGTTTAACTGGTCTAGCTTCAACTTCTGTTAAATGGGCATCTAGCCATTGTGCTTGTGCTTCTAAGAATGCATCTGTATTTTTATATCCTCCGATGCTTCCTGTTCCATCAACATAAGTTGAATCTGTGTTTGAGTTTAAGCAAACAAAATGTGTGTATCCTAAATCGAATGCATATACTGAATTAGCAAATTGATTTTCTGCTGTTATATAATAATTAAAAGCATCTGAGAATTTTTTATCTATTAAGTCATTATTACCGCAAGTTATAACATGTGGCATGTTTCTAGTTATATCTTTTGCATAATTGTAATAATAATCCCATTCAAAACGTCTATTTGCATTTTGAGATATATCTCCTGTATTTAAATGGAAATCAAATAGTTCAGCTTTTTGATTTAAGAATCTTGAACACATTTGCCATACACTATATTCTTTTGTAGTCCATGCTTGTTGGTCTGTTGTCCATAGAATTCTTATTGGAGTATCTTCATCATGCATTTTTACCTCGAAAGAATAAGTATCAGAAGAACATCCTTCTATACCTACCATGTATTCGTATTTTCCTTCTGCTAAATCATGAATTATACATCTATGAACTGTTGTATCTGATTCATAGTTATCTGCAACTTCTATTGAAGTTTCATATGAATTCCATTTAACTTCTCCTTCTTTTCTTATTTTAACAAATCCGTTTTCATTTGTTAGAGGAGTTTGGAATGTAAATGTTCTTGTGCTATTTCCGTCTTCTCCATACATTATATTTATCATAGAAGGTATAGTATCTTTTTGTTTTGGTTTATCGTAGAATTCTGTCCATCTACCATCTTTTGTACATCTTGGTCTATAAACCTCTACGTTACAAGTTTTATAATCTATTGGCTCACAATCACAGTCATTGAATCCTTTTACCGCACCATTTGAACCTATTATTTTACTACCACTATTTGCATAGTCTATTCTATGAACCGCAGTGTTTACGTCCATACAATGTAAATATCTAGTTTCATAAGCCCATACAGTTTCATTATCATTTTTTCCACCTGCACCAAGTAAATCTATATATCTACCATTTGTCCATGTAACATTACCTTGTGCATCAACTGTTTGTCTTACAGGATTATCTTCTGGTGTTTCAGCACCTATACATAGATAACAACTGAAACCTTTATTACTTAATTTTATATCCCATGACATATCGTATTCTTCTATATTACATCTTACAGTTTGTGCATATAATGCCATATGTTGCCCACATCTTATTAAGAAAGAATGTCTAGGTGGAACTATTCCTTCTAATGCTAAAGATTGCCAGCTTCCTCCTAATGCTCTATACCATAAATATAAACCTTTTAAATTTAATTCTTCGTCTCTAAAGTTATATAATTCTATGAATGAATGTGATACTGGTGCATTATCTACTACCGCTGTACCTCCACCATACATTTGATTTATTATTAATCCGTCGAATAATGTATTTTCTCCACTAACCGCATCTGCTTTTGTAAATGCTTCTATTCTAGTTGCAACTGGTTCCCCATTTAATACTCTAAGTCTATAAACTTGACCATCGTCCCCAACTAATTCTACATAATCTTCGGATAAGTTATCTGCCCCTTTTAAGAATTTAGCTTTTACTATTTTATTTTGTCCATCTAAGACGAAAGGTATTAATTCCTCACCTGTTATAGTTTGAGTTTGTGTTAATTCAGATATTTTTTTATTTGTTGCCATGATAATTTCCTCCTTGTTTAAAATGTTTGATTTTCTAGCTTGATACCATTATTATTTTCAAATAGCATCAAACCATTATTTTCTAATAGTAACAATCTATCTTTACTTATTTCCTCTTCTTCTTCTTCATCATCATCTATTATAGAATTCTCTAATAGAATTTTATCTCCATTTTCCATTAAAAGATTTGTTCCATTTTCTGCCATTAAATAGGATGCCTTATCCGCAGGTACCTTGCTAGATTCAAGTAAAATACGACCTCCATCTTCTAATAAGAATAGTCCATCATTCTCTAATTCTAAATAAGAAGATATATCTTCTTCCTCTTCAATTATACTTTCTTCTAATAAAATATAACTTCCATCTTCTGCAAGGAATAATCCACCATCTTCTAATTCTAAATAAGATGATTTATCTTCTTCATCATCATCGTCGTCGTCTTCACTTTCTTCTAATAAGAAATATCCGCCATCTTCTAATAAGAATAATCCACCCTCTTCTAATTCTAGGCATGATATCTTAGTTTCATCTTCATCATCATCTTCATCATCATCTGGTGGAATAACGACACCATTTTCTTTTAGATATTCTACTTCTCTTCTTAAATCTTTAACCTCTTCTTTAAGTTCATTGACAGTAGATTGAAGTGCTTTCACTATATTTAATAATTCATTGACTAATGGATTATCAATAGTGATTTCTGAACTTCCTAAGCTATCATTATCAAACCAAATTTTTTCATCATCTTCGGGTTCTGTTTCTCCAACGTAATAACAATCTTTACCTAAATTATCAAGGTCTAAATCACCTATATCATCACGAGTTAAATATTGTTCGTGTTCATGTTCTTTATCTGCTTTTTTTTCGTCTAAAGTAGCTTCAACATTATCTATCTTTTTTTCAACTTCATTTGTTATTGCTTGAACATATCCTTCTGATGTAAACTTACTATCATTTTCTAAATCTGATGTTCTAACAGGTATTTCTTCTTTTTTCGCATACCCTTCTAATACCTCTTCGGTTACACCACCACTTTGAAGAATTGTTTTATCGACATATTCTTCTGATGCTAAGACTATCCATTCTCCATTTGAATAAAAATATGTTTTCTTTGTTTCTTCAACATAAACTTGCATACCTTCATATACTCTATTTTTTGTTATATGTTCGTCTCTTTCTTCAATGGTACCTACGGTTATCCTAGAATCTAAAGGTATTTTTGCACCGAGGTCAAAGTTTGATGCTAAAGGAATTCCTTGACCAAATTTATTATCGCTCATAGTACACCTCCTTTAGTAATAGAATTTCATCATAAAGTTAGTATTTGTAGATGCTCCATTGACATAAGCATAATAATTTTGAACATTACCGTCCAATCCCACCACTTCTACAGTATATTTGGTAAATGATTTTATTTGTTCAAACCCATTAGGGTCTAATATTGATTTTAATGAACCATATGAAGAAGGATAAGCAATTAACATACGTTCATAATCAGTGGTATATGAGTAACTTTTTGTCCCTTTACCACTAACTTGTTTAGTTAAATTTTTTACTAAGTCCCCCGTAATTACTTCTTCTACGGGAACTACACCGAAATAATATGGATAATAAAAATTTAATGCTACTGTATTTGCGGTCACTATTTTCCCACTAGCATCTATTGCTTTTGCCTGGAAATATGAATTTGCAATTGATTTAGTAATAGATATACTTTGAGAAAAATTATGTGTATAACTACCACCATTCGCTATATCTCCTGTAGAAGTACCGCATACGCTACCATTAGCATAAGAATTTATTTGTGTAATCGGTTCTGATTTTTTTGTTACATCAATTTTCATACCAGTTACAATAACTTCTTGCCCATATTCATATGTTCCGCCGCTCGGTGAATAAATTAAAGTAGCGGAAATAGTTGGTGCAACATAAGGATATAATAATTTAGTTAAAACCTCTTGAATACTTAAATTATTTAAGTCTGTACCACTTGGTATACCACCTAATGCGGTTACAGTTGTCATATCTGTTTTAAATAAATTATCTGCCTTAGTATCAATCAACCCTTTTATTTCTGTATCATCATAGACTTCTGAATTTTCTATTCTTGCTATTAATTCATCGCTTATTAATGATTTTCCATCTTCTTTATCTACTTTTTTACTTATTTCTTTATCTAATGCAGAAAATAAGGCATCTATATAATCTTTATTATAATAATCATCTAAGTTTGTTTCTGTCTTTCCAATGAATGACCATTCAGAATCAACATAAATATATTCCTCATAACATTCTTCACCTGTTGCGGTTATAGATGGTATTAAATATATAGTGTTCGTCGAAATATTTGTTGTTGGTAATTCATCGACTATTTGGAAAGTTAATTTTGTTTGCAGATTAAGAATGGCATTAGAATACTCTTTTGCCTTTGTCAATACTTCATCATCTGCAAGTTCTAAATCAGATATAGATTCTTCGAGTGATATGGTTTTCGCATCTAAATTTCTTACACTTACTACTAACCCATCTAACCCTTCTTTTACATTGGTTACTGACGACATATTTGCATTAGTATATAATATCAATTCAATGTCGTCACCATTCAAATATCTTAAATCTGTTTGTTGCAAAAATTTAGAGAGAGCATATTTTAATCCTTCTTTATCGGTATACTTGATTTGTTCCACAAACCTCCCTCCTTTCTATTTGAATAAATCGGATATCATACTATCTATTTCATCATTAGGTATTGGAATATATATTTCTTGAAATTCACTTTTACTTAGATAATCCTCTAAATTAACTTCGGAAATATAATCATCCCATATTCCGTTTTTATATTGTTTGAAAGTTTCTAATTCACATACCCAGCATAACATTCCTTCTTTAACTCTTTTTATTGGAATCAGATTCATTTCCTCCAATGTATCAACGGTATATAATCCTCCTCTGATATCATTACTATCAACTAATGCGAAATCTCCGCCATTTGCTTGTTTGATATCACTTATTAATGTAATTGACATATTTTTTCACCTCTACTTTACAATAAAATTTAATTTACCTATGTTTGGATTATCCGACCTGTACACATAATAAGGTGTTGTATAGCCGCTTTCATTTGTAAATTGAACTGTTGCGACCAAAGAAACCCCTCCGTCGAATCCCCCAACATTAAATACCGCTTCTCCCCAAGATGAAGGATAGCAATAATAAAAGTAATTATTAACTCCTATTGTTAATTCGAGGTCAGTTTTAAATCTATTTACCGCAAATTCATTATCTCTAAAACTTAATATAAACTTGCTATTGTATTCAGTAGGTATAGGAGATGCACCCCAAAAAACTTTATGCCTAAATTCAAAACTTAAAACATTTGATGTTGTATTTTTACCGTCATTCCCCGTTAATATAAAAGACTTATCGGAACTTATATTAGAAGTATAAGCTATACTTCTAACTGATGGATTTGATACGTTGCAATGACTCAAACTTTGACTTACAATTGCTTTATTATATTCCCAAGTAAATACTATTGGCGCTTCTATAACTGTTCCTATTTCATAAATTGTTGCACCTTTAGAAGACATAAAATAAAGTATACTAGGAGGGACATATAATAATTCATCCATAGCATCCGCTAAACTTTTAATATTAGGATGTAATTCATTCGTATATGATATATCCGCTATATCGTGAATATGAATAGTGTCCGCCTTTTCTTTTAATCCTTCTTCAACATACTCTTCTGTAGCATAACCTTCTAAGTCTACATCTACATTTTCTAAAATATCTTCTAATTCTTCTTTACTTACAAATCCGCTTAAATCAACATCTTTATCATCTAACTGTGCTTGTGCTATTTGATTTTTTACATATTCTTCGGTAGCATAACCATCTAAGTCTTTTAGAGCATCATCAATATAATCTTTTTTAACATAATCAGATTCATCTAATAACTTTTGCAATGTTTCCCACTGTAGCGGTGAAACAATTGAGTTACCAGTACCTTCAACATTACCTTTTCCACTTATACTTTCCACTACTTCAAAATACATTGTGAAAGTTGTAATTGTTTGTATTTCATTCGATAACATTACTTCTAAGGCAACTCTACCTTTCTCATAAGTAATGTCTTTATCTATATTAATAAGAATATTATTTCCATCTTCGATAACACAACTTCTTCTATAAACTATATTGCTTTCTGTTTGAAACAAAGCTGTTGCGGTAAATGGTGCTAAAAAAGAACTAATATTGTGTTCATGTAATACAAGTTTTAATTGGCAACCATCATCAAATTGCATATATTTAAATGCTTGATACTTGTTATTATTTAAATCAACTATTACTTCGGTTTGTCTTAAAGTCATTTTCTCACCTCATTTCTTAATTCCAAATTATACTTCCCTCTATATTAAAAAATATCGTAAAAGTCGTAATTGTTTGAATATTATTGGATAAAACGACTTCCAATGAAACTTTTCCTATTCTTGATGTTATATCTTTATCTATGTTTATTTTTATACAATTGTTTTCTATGTTACATTCTTTTTTTAAAATATCTTCTCCTATTTGGAATATGGCTATCGCATGATAAGTTTCTAAGTCTGATGCCCTTTTATCTTCATGCAATATAAGGTTCAATGTATGTTCATTATCATATTGCATATATCTAAAAGGTTTATATATACTTTTATTTAAATCAATCATCAAGTTTGTTTCTCTCATTTTCTCCCTCCCATACTATACTCTTTTCAATATCGAAAAATATAGTGAAAGTTGAAACCACTTGCTTAGAATTTAAAATCTGAACTTCAAGGGAAACCTTTCCATCTTCATTTGTTACTTTTTTATTTATAGGGACAAAGATAACATTATAATTTATCGTACAATCTTCTTCGATAATTTTGCCACTAGGCAATTTAAAGTTTGCAACGGCCTTATAATTTGATAAAGATATATCTCTTTTATTTTGACGTATAAAAAGATTTAAAATACACCCATTATCAAATTGTTTATATTTAAATTTTTGTGATGTACCTCTTTTTAAATCCACTGTAACATTTATATTTCTTAGAGCCATTTGCCACCTCGCTATCTTCATATAATTTTAATTTATTATATGCAATTAATTTTTTATTTGTTCATTATTGTACATCTTTTTTATCTATATTTATTCTATTATTTTTTATATCATTAAAAAGATGTTTATTTGCTACTAAAATTGATTTTATATTTTTGGTTTCTTTTAACCACTGATTAATTGTTTTTGCATAATCTCTATTTGTTTTCTTATTAGATATTTTTAAATTTAATCTATTTGATGAATAATCTAAATCATAACCAATGAAATAAAAATATTCTTCGACATTTGTATCATCATCTAATAAAGCAATAATATCACAAAAGGCTAATGTACCGTTCCAATGTCGTCTAAATCCATTGTCTATTATTCTATTTAAGAAGTTCATACTATCTATTTCTATTGTAAATGTTGGCTTACATCTTTCTTCTAAGATACCATTCCCTTGTTTTATTAGGGCATCTGCTTCAATGGCCGATGTATCAGAATAGATATCCATAAATACAAATTCGGAAAATTCATCTAACAATTCTTTATTGAATATTAATACTCCGTTTTCATCTGTTGCACTTTCATATTTACATAATAAGTTTACATTTAAAATACTTTCATCTAATAAATAGATTTCATTATTTAGATTTTCTATTCTTTTTCTTAAGATTAATTCATTGTCCGTTTCTTCCGCTAATGCAACCGTAATTTCTGCAATAAGAACTTTCATTTCTTCATTTTCTTCTTCGGACAATCTATATATTTCTATTTCTTTTTTATATCTTTCCATTGTCGAAATAGATATTTGCCATCTGTTTCTATTTATATCTAGTTCACTTTGTTTTGCAACCTTTTCACTTCTTAGCTGTTTCCATTGTTCTGTTCTTATTTTTATCATTTCATCATATTTCTTCAATGCAGAAATTAATTCATCTGACATTTCTTTACTATCTATAAAATAAGAAAAATTAGTAATAAAATCATAACCACCTATTATATTGCCACCTACATCTAATTCTTCGCTTCCTTGCAATTTTAATAATGTTATTAAATCTTCACTGGATATATCTTTAATTTTAGATTTAATATAATTATCTTTAGAAAGGATTATCTTAACCTCTGTACCCAATTTATCCAATCCAATTAGACTTATTTTTTTATTGATTGTATCGAAAATTGGCATACAGCTAAATTGGTCTGCTAAATCATTTTTAATAAAATCTAACCAATTCATATTGATACTTTCTTGAAATCTTAAGTTTTCTACTTTCTTTTCTTTATCACTATAAATTATATCTTCATCTATTTCTCCTAATGACCAGCCTATTTCTTTTAATAAATCTCCTAAATAAAAAATATCACTTTCCAGGTCTGTCTTTATTAAAGATATATATATTTCAGTTAATTCCACCATCATTTTCGCTAATTTCTTTTCTCCACTATAACAAGTTATTTCCTTTCTATGAGATAGCTTATTTTCATTTACTGTCTCTATGACGAAATATTCTTTATTATTAAGAAGGACGTATCTTTTGGGTTTCGCTTCTTCGTAAAATGGATTTATTATTTTTGCGCCATTTGGTTGGACAATGTATTTATCTATGCTTAATTTTAATGTAGCCACTTCATCTATATATCTCGATTGATTTATAACAACAGAAGTGTTTAATTCTCCAATTGGTTTTTTATTAACCTTACATAGTATCAAGGATTCAATGGCTTCTATTTTTTCAACATTAATCAAAAGATAATCACCTCCTATTATCTAAGTAATGGAAATTCACATATTATTTTTATAGCACATACACCATCTAAATTTAATACATTATTTTTTCTAGGCTCTAATTCAATCCACTTTCTATTACAATTGGCATATTTATTTTCATTCTTTTCATTAACAATTATTTTTGTTAAGTTATCAATTGTTACTGTTTCATATTTTGCTAATTCTGTTATTTCCATATCATTTATTTTTATAACAGTCTTTTCGTCTCCTCTATTTGTTACTTCTATTATAGGCTTATATGCTTCCCTAGAAGGATTATATATTTCTATTGATGCCTGTGATGCTATTGATAATTCTTGCACAACTCTTTTATAGCAATATTTAGTATAAGGTTGGAAAGTAACAACTAAATACCCTCTGCCTTCATAAGTTAGCATTTTACTTATATTAACAACTTTAAAATAGTATATCATATCAGTATCATCATCTGAAATAAAAGGAGCAAAATAATCCGTTATAAGCCAATCATATAATTCTTCTATGTCATAATCGTCTTTTTCTAAAGGTTGCATAGTATTTGAATCATACAATAATAAATTCAACTCAATTGTTTCAGGTTGAGAATATGTTTCCGAATAAAAAGGATTATATTTATTTAATTCATTTTCAAGTGTTATGTTACTAGCATAATTTATTCCTATTTTATTTATTAAGTCTTGATTTAAGCTGCAAATAGATACATTCATATCTTTTGAATACTTACCATTAAAACTAAAGTTAGGATT
>JAZOWO010000078.1:0-17601 GCA_045659265.1 Clostridia bacterium
CAATAATAGTAATGATAATCTTAGCAGCATCAGTAGTAATAACATTAAGTAATACAGGAATAATAAACAAAGCAAATGATGCGGTAGATAAAACTAATATAAAAGAAGTAGAACAATTAGCAACGTTAACATGGGCAGAAGAATTCATGTCAGGTAAAAGAGGAGATAGTTTAAAAACAGCCGTCCTTGAAAAACTTAAAGACTACGCAGATGACTACAATATTGAAGTAACAGATAAAGGTATAGCAGTAACAGATAAAAATGGTAACACACAAACAGGTTGGAGAATAGAAAGAGAATATGACGCTGATGGAAAAATAACAAAAGCAATGGTAACAGATGGAACAGTGTCATATGAAATAGGAACTACAGTAAACTATATGCCAGATGGTGTAGGTGCAACATCATATAAAGGCGGATGGAAACTGTTAGGTGTAGATGATGAAGGTAGATTATTAATAATGTCATCAGACAGTGTAAATGGAACGGTACAATTAAGTGGTCAAGAAGCTTTCTTAAATGGAATAACAACATTAGACGGTGCAGTAAGTGGATATAAAGATGGCACAATAGGTGTAGCTGTAAGAAGTGTAACAGTAGAAGATATAGATGCGGTTACAGGATATGATAAGACTACATTTACAGGCGAACAATATTTACAAGATATGGTGGAAATGTATAAAATGATGGGAATGGAAGGAACAGATTCTGAAATTGAAGCGCAACTTTTGGGAGAATTTGGCTTTACAGCTAAAGAACAAATGGCACTTATGGATAATGGATTGTCAGTAACATACTCGTGGGATGGTACGGCATATCCTAAATATTCATATATAAAAAATGGTGTTACAAAAACAGGTAATTTATTAAATTCTCATAGTAGCAAAGGATTTACATACTATGATAAAACAACAAATACATTTAAAACAGTAGCGTATACAACAACTCCAGGAACAATAGCAACAGTAGAAAACGATATGCATACATATTCAGGTCCATTAAAATATGCTGAAGACTCAAAAGCGTATAAAATGTTGTTTATGACAGCAGATGAAAGTAGTACATCTGCGTATTGGCTTGCGTCTCGCTATGTCTGTGCTGACCCTACTTATGCCGTTTTCTGTGTGCACTATGTGGTTGACGGCGTTCTTGCCAGTAGCAGCTTTGTGGATTCGGACGGTGATACTCTTGACCTTTGGAGTGAGTTTCGTGCAGTAGTTACTCTGGCATCTGGAATCACACTTAAGGATAGCACAACAGTAGCTGGAACATATGATATAGTACAGTAAAAAGAATAAATTAAAACATTAGATATAAATAAAAGGAAAGAGTCACACGAATGTGTGACTCTTTTTTGTAACACAAAACGCAAATGAACATACAATATACTAGATGTGAAAACATCTAGAAAGGCAGACTTAAATATGAATAGATGCTGTAGAAACCAAGGAATGTATGGAAACCAAGGATGTCAATCAACAGGCTCACAATGTTGTAATTATGATACAACAATAGTAAGCTATATCGAAGGTCCAGTTGGACCACAAGGCCCAATGGGAAGACCAGGATTAACAGGACCACAAGGTCCTCAAGGACCAGCAGGCCCAGTTGGACCACAAGGACCACAAGGAATACCTGGACCAACTGGTGCGACTGGCGCTACAGGTGCAACTGGAGCCACAGGTCCAGCAGGTGCGGATGGATTAACTCCAGTACTAACAATAGGTACTGTAACAACAGGTGCACCAGGTACTCCTGCAGAAGCTAGTATAACAGGAACAGCTCCTAACTTTGTGCTTAATTTAACAATTCCACAAGGTGAACCAGGAACACCAGCTTAAACTTAGGAAAAATTAACATTTTTTAGTATAAAAAACACTGTAAACTATTGCAAAATACTGGAAAGTGTAGTAAAATATTAATTGTCAGTAAGAGAAATGCAGAATGAGAGGACGAAAGTCCTCTCATTTGTGTAATTAAAAGGAGGGTGCTATGTCTAAATTAACAGACAGTATTCATACTGCCATAACTAAAGATGTAGAAGACTTAGGGTACACAGTAGAATACGTAGAAAACGTAAAAGAAGGCGAAAGCAAAATATTAAGAGTTGTTATTGACAAAGAGAATACATCTCTAACAACAGACGATTGTGAAATCGTAAGCAGAAAGATTGAGGAAAAGGTAGATTCTTTAATGAAGGATGAAATGTACATATTAGAAATATCTTCACCTGGTCTTGAAAGACAATTAAAGAATACTAAGTTATATATTAAATACCTTGGTTCTAAAGTACTAGTAAAACTATATAATAAAGTTGAGAATTCTAAAGAACTTGAGGGAATACTTAAAGAAGCAACAGATGAGTACATAGTACTTACTGTAGAAGAGAAAGATGTTAAAATTGAAAGAGAAAATATTACGTGTGCAAACACAGTATATGAATTTTAGGAGGAGATTAGAAAAATGGCAAAGGTAAGCAAATCAAAAGCAAGTGCAGCAGAATTATTAGAAGCACTAGATGAGTTACAATCAGAAAAGGGAATAACAAAGGAGTACATGGTAGAATCTTTAAAACTAGCATTAGAAGCAGCATATAGAAAAAACTATGAAACTGAAGAAAATGTTAAAGTAGATATTGATGAGGATACTGGTATAGTTTCAGTATACGCATTAAAAACTATTGTTGAAGAAGTGGATAACCCAGACCTAGAAATAAGCTTAGAAGCTGCTAAGTTAATAAGCAAACGTTCTAAAGTTGGTGGAGAAATAAAACTAGAAGTTACTCCAAAGAACTTTGGTAGAATTGCAGCTAGTGCAGGTAAACAAATAATAATCCAAAGACTAAGAGAAGCTGAACATGATTTAGTTTATACACAATATAGCGATAAACAAGGTGAAATAGTTATAGGTGTTGTTCAAAGAACAGACAAGATGGGTATGATAGTTGACCTTGGTAGAGTTGAAGCTTTAATTCCATCAAAAGAATTAGTTCCAACTGAAAGATTTGAAACACATCAAAGAATAAAAGCATACGTACAAAAAGTAGACGACTCTGCTAAATTCGGACCACAAGTAGTATTATCTAGACGTGATCCTGGATTTGTTAAAAAATTATTTGAACTAGAAGTTCCAGAAATAGAAGAAGGAATAGTTGAAATAAAAGCAGTAGCAAGAGAAGCAGGTATGAGAAGTAAAATAGCTGTATGGTCAGATGATGAAAACATAGATCCAGTAGGAGCATGTATTGGTAAAAAAGGTATAAGAATAAATACAGTATCTGAAGAATTAAACGGAGAAAAAATTGATGTTATACCATATAGCGATGACGTTCCAAGCTTTATAGTTAATGCATTATCTCCAGCAGGAATAATGGCAATAGATATTAACGATGAAGAACACATTGCTACAATAGTTGTTCCAGATGATCAATTATCTTTAGCAATTGGTGCAAAAGGACAAAACGTAAGACTTGCAGCAATACTTACAGGATGGAAAATAGATATTAAGACAAAATCAGAAATAGAAAACAGAATAGTTGAATAAGCTATAAGGAGAGTTCATGATAAAACAAAGAACTTGTGTAGCATGTAGAACTAAAAACACAAAAGAAAATCTGTTAAGAATAGTAGCAGATGAACAAGGTAATGCAGTTTTAGATGAAACACAAAAAATGAATACAAGAGCTATATACATTTGTAATAACAAGACTTGCATAAATAGATTGTTAAAAGCAAAAGATATTACAAAATGTGTAAAAATAAAAGTAAAACAAGAAAGTATACAAGAATTATTAAGAAATTTGGGGGAATAAGATTTGGGAAAAATTAAAGTAAGCGAATTAGCTAAAAAAGTTAATATGGCAGAAGATGTAGTAATAAAGAAGTTAAAATCATTTGGAGTTAATGTAGAAAATGGAGCAAGTATGGTAGAAGAATCATATGCAAGTAAGTTTGCATCTACTACACCACACATAATACGTAGACAAGTAAAAGTTGTAACTACTGATGCGTCTGGTAACAAAGTAGAAAGAATAACAACTAATGCAGGTGGAACTATACAACAAAGTGTTGTAAGAGAAAAGAAACAAGAAAAACCTACATATAGCAAAGAAGGTTTAGGTGTTGTTAGAAGTAATAGAAATAGAAATAACAACAGAATGCAAAATATAGTTGTTACTCAAAATGGTAAAAAGGTAGAACCTAAACCAGAATCAAAACCAGTAGTAGAAGAAATAAAAGCTCCAGTAGTAGAAAAAGTTGAAACTAAAGTAGTAGAAAAACCTGTGGAAAAACCAGAGGTTAAGACTTCTGTAACTAAAGCTCCAGAAAATAGAACAGAAACTAAGAGATTCGATAATAATAAAGAAAATAAAGGCGGATTTAATAGAGAAAATAGAGACAACAAATTCCAAAATAGAGATAATAACAACAATAATAGATTTAACAAAGATAGAAAAGATGGTGTAAATAATAATAGACCATTTAACAAAGGACCAAGAAACCAAGAAGGTCAAAATGGTCAAAGACCAAACAAACCAAATTTCCAAAACAGAGATAGAGATAACAATAGAAGCGGTTCAAACACTGGTTATAGAGTAAATAAATTCATCAAAGAAACAATAGATGATACAATCCAAAAGGAAACAAGAGATTACTCTACAACATTAATAGACAAGAAAAAATATAATTCAGAAAAAGCAGAAAAACCAGAATCTACAACAAAGAGAGCTGCTAAAAATGCTAATGAAATTAGAGAAAAGAATACTAGAATGGAATTTAGCAAATTTAGAGGTATGTCAGTTTCTGAAGAAGGCTTAATGGATTTATATGATAGAGGCGAAAACAGAAAAGGTAAAGCAAAAGCTAAAAAGCAAAAAGTAGAAATGAACACTACTAAGATAATACCTTTAACAGAAGTTGAACTTCCAGAATCTATGAGCGTTAAAGACTTCGCAGAAAAATTAAAGAAACAAGCATCAGAAATAATTAAGAAATTATTCTCAATGGGAATACTAGCAACAGTTAACCAAGAAATAGATTTCGATACAGCTTTCTTAATAGCATCAGAATTTGGAATTAATGCAACTAAACAAGTTGTAGTAACAGAAGAAGATGTGTTATTCGATGATTCTGAAGATAAAGAAGAAGATCTAGAAATTAGACCACCAGTTGTAACAATAATGGGACACGTTGACCATGGTAAAACATCACTTCTAGATAAAATACGTTCATCAAACGTAACAGCTGGAGAATCTGGTGGTATTACACAACATATTGGTGCATACAAAGTTAAGATTAATGGTCGTGAAATTGCATTCTTAGATACACCAGGACACGAAGCATTCACAGAAATGAGAGCAAGAGGCGCTCAAATTACAGATATAGTTGTAATAGTTGTAGCAGCAGATGATGGTATAAAACCACAAACAGTTGAAGCTATAAACCACGCTAAAGCAGCTGGAGTTTCAATAATAGTTGCAATTAATAAAATAGATAAAGATACAGCAAATGCAGATAGAGTAAAACAAGAATTACTTGAAGTTGGTCTTGTTCCAGAAGAATGGGGTGGTGACACAATTTGTGTTCCAGTATCTGCAAGAACAGGTGATGGAATAGAAAATCTTCTTGAAATGATACTTCTAGTAGCAGATGTAAAAGAACTTAAAGCTAACCCAAATAAACAAGCTAAGGGTACAGTTATAGAAGCTAAGCTAGATAAATCTAGAGGACCTCTAGCAACAGTACTTGTACAAAGAGGTACATTAAATGTTGGAGATACAATAGTTCTAGGAGATACAATTGGTAGAGTGCGTGTAATGACAAACGATAGAGGAGAAAAAGTTAAAAAAGCTGGACCTTCTACACCAGTTGAAATCTTAGGTTTAGGTGCGGTTCCTGAAACTGGAGATACATTCTATGAAGTTAAGGATGAAAAGACAGCACATAAATTAATAGAAAAGAGAAAAGCACAACATAGATTAGACCTTATCAAGAAAGGTAGCGCAGTTACACTTGATGATTTATTCAACAAGATAAAAGACGGCGAATTAATTAATCTAGATGTTGTACTTAGAGCTGACGTTAAAGGTTCGGCAGAAGCAGTTAAAGAATCATTAGAAAAATTATCTAATGAAGAAGTAAGAGTAAGAGTTATTGCATCAAATACTGGTGAAATAACAGAATCAGATATTACTCTTGCAAAAGTATCTAACGCAATTGTAATTGGATTTAACGTTAAAGCTAACGGTCAAGTTCAAGCTATGGCAGATAAAGAAAAAGTAGATTTAAGACTATACAAAGTTATCTACGATGCTATAGAAGATGTTGAACTTGCTATGAAAGGTAAAGTTAAACCTAAATACAAACAAGTGGATATTGGTAAAGCAGAAATTAGACATATATTCAAACTTTCTACAGCTGGTATTATTGCAGGAAGCTACATACTAGAAGGTAAAGTAGTAAGAAATGCAATGGCTAGACTAGTAAGAAAAGGCGAGGTAATCTTAGAAACTAAGATAGAATCAGTAAAACGTGAAAAAGACGACGTTAAAGAAGTAGCAGAAGGATACGAATGTGGTATTAAAGTATCTGATTCAAATGAAATCAAAGAAGGCGACATTCTAGAATGCTATGAATTAGTTGAGGAGAAAAAATAATGAGAACAGAAAGAGTAGATGAAGATATTAAGTATTATATAGATAGAATACTTAGAGAAAACATATCTAAATTTACAGATTCAGGCATAATAACTGTAACTTCAGTAAAGACAACTAAAGACTTAAGATATTCTAAAGTCTATGTGAGTATATTTGGAACAAAATATACTCACCAAGTCTTTGATAGACTAGTGAAAAATGCTGGATTTGTAAGAAAGAATTTAGCATCTATGCTTAAAGCAAGAAATATTCCAGACATAGTATTTGAACTAGATGATTCTATGGAATACGGTTCAAAGATGGAAAGAATAATAAACGAAGTAAGTGCTAAAGATAGAGAAAATAGACAAGCACACGCTGAACAAGAAGTAGAAGAATAATATAATTTAAGGGGTATAATATGGAATTTGAAAAAGCTAAATTATTAATAGATAATGCACAAACAGTATGTTTAGTTGCACATAAGAAACCAGATGGAGATGCGGTAGGATGTGTTGGTGCAATGTACCACTTCTTAAAAGAACTTGGGAAAGATGTATATATGGTTATGCCAGATGTAACACCAAGATTTAGTTTCTTGCCTGAAATGGATAAGGTAGTAAGTAGATTTCCTGAAAGTAAAGAATTAGACCTTTTAATATGTCTAGATTGTTCAGAAATAGAAAGAAGATCAAGCATTGCTAAAGAGGATCTAGAAAGAGCAAAGAAAATATTAGTAATAGATCACCATATGAATAGTTCAGAAGAAGGGGATTTAAGAATAGTAGATAGTGAAGCTCCAGCTAATGCAGAAATTGTGTACAAGCTAATAAAATATATTAATCCTACAATTTCTAAAGATGTAGCAACATATCTTTATGTTGGTATCATGACAGATACAGGTAGTTTCAATTATGAAAGAACTACTGGAGATACATATAGAGTAGCTGCAGAGTTAGTGGATACAGGAGTAGAGTTCTCTAAAATATGCAAGAAAATAAATGATACATATTCTGAATCTAAAATGAAGTTAATAGCTAAAGTTATAGATAATATGGAGTCATATTGTGATGGTAAAATACGTGTTAGCGTATTAGATAAAGAAGAACAAGAAGAATTAAATGCGACAGAAGAAGATGTTGATGGCTTAGTTACATATCTAAGATGCATAGAAGGAACAATAGCTGCTGTGTATATTAGATGGACTAAAGAGGGAGAATATAAATATAGCATAAGAACTGAAGAACCAATAGATGGTTCGGAAGTAGCTAGAGCATTTAATGGTGGCGGACATAAAAGAGCTGCTGGGTTTGAAACAACAAATCTTAAAGATACTAAAGAGAAATTAATACAAATGTTGGAAGGGTTGTTGTAAAGGTGAAAATAACAGGAATACTAAATATTAATAAACCTGCAGGTATAACATCTTATGATGTTGTAGATGTTATTAAAAAGTTGTTTATAGGTTCTAAAGTTGGACATACTGGAACACTTGACCCAGTTGCCACAGGCGTATTACCAATTCTTATTGGAGATGCTACTAAACTTTCAGATAACTTAACTGCAGAGAATAAGGCATACAGAGTAAAAATGTTACTAGGTGTAGAAACAGATACTTATGATATAACAGGTAAAATAGTTTCGGCATCAGTAGTAAATAAAGATGAAATATATATTCGTGAAAGAATAAAAAGATTTATAGGGGTTCAAGAACAAGTTCCACCACAATATAGTGCAATAAAAGTATCTGGTAAAAAAGCATACGAATATGCACGTGAAGGAAAAGAAATAGAGCTTAAAGCAAGGACTATAGAAATACACGATATAAATAACATTGCGGTAGACTTAAAAAAACGTGAAGTAATGTTTGATGTGTATTGTACAAAAGGAACTTATGTAAGAAGTCTCGTAAATGATATAGGTAGAAAATTAGGTTGCGGAGCAACTATGATAGACCTAATTAGACTTAGAAATGGTAACTTCTTTATAGAAGATAGTATAGCACTTTATGATTTCTTAAAATTAAATTTTGAAGATATGAAAAAGCATATAGTGCCAATAGAAGATTACTATGATGACTTAAAGAAAATAAATATGTTAAAAGATGAATATACTAAATTCTTAAATGGAGTAAAACTTCCATATGATGAACAAGATAAGCTTGTAAAAGTATATTATAATAACAAATATAAAGGATTAGGTCAAATAAAAGACGGAATTCTAAAAAGATATTTAATAGAAAACGAGGAATAAAACTCGTTTTTTTATTGCTTGAAATGTGGACAAAAAATAAAAAATGAGATAAAATATAAATATGAAGAGGGGTAAACAAAAGATGAAAAACGCTGAAAGCCTTGCGGCTGTACACACACACACACACACACAAGTACATTTACTAATGAAAAAACATTAGTAGCGTTTTTGTACCCTAAAATAAAAAGATAAATAAGCAAAGTAACACATACACAAAATGTATGTGCTGCTTTGCTTTTTTGCATGTAAAAAGGAGGAATGAAAAAATGCAAAAGAAAAAAGGTATATCCTTAATAGTTTTAGTCATTACAATAATAGTAATGATAATCTTAGCGGCAAGCGTAGTGATTACACTTAGCAATACAGGTGTAATAGATAGAGCAAGTCAAGCTGTAGACTTAACAAACGAGTCTCAAGTACAAGACCTAGCTGCGTTAATATGGGCTGATGCTTATATGGATGGAAAAAGAGGAAGTACATTAGAAACAGAGGTAACAACAAAGTTATCTGAACAAGGAGTAACAAGTGGGAATTGGAATATAACGGTATCTGATACTGGAATTACTATAAAAAATAAGAATGATAAAACGGGATTGGGTTCTATGATAACATCAGCTAATTATGGTGATACAGTAGACTATTCTGTAACAGTAGCTGGAACAACATATAGCGATTGGCAAATATATTATCATAATAGTGATTATGTGTTTTTAATATCTAAGAATAGTGTTGGTGTATTAGCAGATGTTGCTGATGACACATCTGCTAGCTTTAATGATTTAACTACAGAGGAACTTGCTTTGTATAGAAAGTTTCAAGTAGGGAATTGGAATAAAATAATACTTGAAGATACATATATATCGAATTTTATGCATTACGATGTGATTGCTCGATTAATAAAAAAATATTCAAATTTTGCAAACAAACTAGATTATGGAGTAAATGTTGTGGGTGCTATAGGCGGTCCAACATTAGAGCTTATAGCGGCAGGATATAATGAAATCGTTGGTGAAACAAAAATAACACCAATAGTTGATGTAACATATGGAGGAACACACGTTTATGGCAATTTTGGATATATGGTAAATACATTAGGTGGTATTATGGTATCAGGCTTAAATAATGATGGGCTATATTTTTCGTCAAATCTTCCATATGTAGTTGTATCTCCTAATGCAAATGAAGATGCGGCAGGACCATATTACATGTTTTCTGCTGAAAATTCTGCTTTGAAATCTTGCCATTTTTATTTACGTGAAGGTTGGTCAGATGGTGAAAGATATATCCGTCCAGTAGTATGTTTAAAAGCATCAATACCAGCAACTGTAGGAACAACAACAGATTTTAGTTTAATAAAATAAGAATGAAGCACACATTAGGTGTGCTTTTGTTGTAAATAAAACTCTTGCAAATTAACAACTATTGTATTATTATATAGTTGTTAATAGGAGGTACAAATATGATATTATTAACAGGTGGCCTTGGATATATAGGCAGTCATACATGCGTAGAACTACTTAAAAGAGGCGAAAGAATAGTAATAATGGATAATTTATCTAATAGTAGAGAAGAAGCAATGGATAACATTAAAGCAATATCTAATGCTGGATTTATTTTCTACAAAGCAGATTTGTTAGATAAAGAATCTATGAGAAGAATATTTAGTGAAAACAAAATAGATGCGGTTGTTCATTTTGCAGGATTAAAAGCTGTAGGTGAATCAGTAGCAAAACCATTAGAATATTATAAAAATAATGTAGAAGGTACATTAAATTTATTAGAAATAATGAAGGAATTTGATTGTAACAAGATGGTATTTAGTTCTTCAGCTACTGTATATGGTTCTCCAGAAAGAGTTCCAATAACTGAAGATATGCCACTATCTACAACAAATCCATATGGAACAACTAAGCTTATGATAGAACAAATTTTACAAGATTATGCAAAAGCTAATAAGCAATTTAAAGTAGCTATTCTTAGATACTTTAATCCAATAGGAGCGCATGAATCTGGAGCAATTGGTGAAGATCCAAATGGTATACCAAACAATTTAATGCCATATATAGCAAGAGTTGCAAGTGGTAAATTAGAATGCTTGAGTATATATGGAAATGATTATCCAACACACGATGGTACCGGAGTAAGAGATTATATACATGTGGTAGATTTAGCTAAAGGACATCTAAAAGCTTTAGATAGACTTGCTAAAGATGATACAGGTGTATTTGTATATAACTTGGGTTCTGGTAGAGGATATAGTGTGTTAGATATAGTTAAAGCATTTGAAAAAGCAAATGGTATAAAGATTAACTACAAGATTGTTGAAAGAAGACCAGGAGATATAGCAAAATGTTATGCTGATGCTACAAAAGCATGGAAAGAACTTGGTTGGAAAGCAGAAAAGACTCTTGAAGATATGGTAAGAGATGCTTGGAACTTTGAACAAAAACATCGTTAAAAATATAGTAAAACGGAGTAGAAAAAACTACTTCGTTTTCTTATTCTATTTATTTGACATATACTATATAGTATGATAGAATACAGTTGAATAAGGGGTAGGTATATAGGGAAAATATGCCTGAAAACTGAAAAAGTTGCAATTTGTATTCGTTTATGGTATAATATAAATTGTGATTGAAAAGGAAGGTGTAATTATAGTGAAAAAAGGGAGTGCCCTCAGAACACTAAGATTCATATTTATAACAGTCGTATTATTTGTACTATCATTTAGTGCAGCGGTAGTAACAGTATTAAATGTTTATGTACCACAATATATAGCAAAAATAGACGGAGAACAAGTTGGATATTTTACAAGTCCAGCTGAATTCGATGAAGTTTATGAAAAAATAGTTGACGAAAAAGAAGCTGATGGTTTAGAAGTTAAAGTGTATTTACCAGCAGAACCAGAATTCGAATTAACATATGTAGTAGATTCGGTTACTGAAGAACAAAACTTATATACAAATATGAGAGCTTTTGTAAAAACAGAATATACAACATATAACGTAAACGTAAAAGGTAAAACAGAGCTTACATTTGCAACTAAAGCAGAAGCAGATGAATATGCTAAAAAAATAAAAAACGCAGTTAAATCTACAGTTAAATCTACAGTAGAAGTTAAATCTGTTGTTACAGAAGAATTAGTTGGCACAACAGAAAAAGCTTCTGTTAAAAAGATTTATGATAATGTAGTAAGTAGATACAAACCAGTTGTTAGAACATATAGTCCAACATATTGGGTAACTACTGGTAAAACAAAATATGGTAAAAAAGCATCTGGAGATTTACACACATTTATATCAGGTGGTGTAAGACCAGCTTCCGGTGTTGTAACACAAAATTATGGTCCTAGCGCATATTATGCAAGTGGAATGCATACAGGAATAGATATAGCAAGTAAGGGAAGCAAATATGTTCCAATATATGCATACAAATCTGGAACTGTAGTAAATGCAGGTACAAACGGAGATTATGGTAGATGTGTTATCATAAGCCATGGTAAAGATGCAAATGGTAATGAACTTCAAACATTATATGCTCACCTTAGCAGTATAAATGTTGTTAAAGGTCAAACAGTATCTATGGGACAAGAAATTGGTAAGATGGGTACAACTGGACGTTCAACAGGTGTTCACTTACACTTTGAAATAAGAGTGTTAGGTGGGGGATATAAAACATTCTATAACCCAGCATATTATATTTAATGAATAAATAAAAGGAACTCGAAAGAGTTTCTTTTTTATTTATATAATCTTTTTTATATATCTTCTTGAATAAAGATAAAATATGTTATACCATAAATATATGAGTGAGAAATAAATATTTGCGGGAGGATATGTATGAAAAATTTTACAAACAATAATTATAACGCTAATGAATTTGCGTATAAAGATGAGGCGAGAGTTCGTGGTATAAGTCTAAAAGCTTTAATTGTAATATTAGTTATAGCTTGCATGGTGTTTGGTAGTATTGCGGAGGAATTAAATATTGAATTAGGCGGAAGAAGTAAATATACTATAGACGAGATAGAGGAAATGGCAGAAGATTATTGGGAAGATGCTGAGTATTTAGGATATGGTAGATATGAAAGAGTGGATTATGCGATGGACAAGCTTGAAGATAGAGGAGTAGAATTAGAAAGATATGATATAAAATTTGATTACAGGGGCGAAGTAGACGTACGAGCTAAATAATAGGTACGCTGTAAATTTATATTAGATGAGAGATATAAAAGTCTCTCGTCTTTTTTTATTTAAATTAGAAAGGAGGAAAGTTAATGGAACGAGAAATAAGGTATTTTACTAGAGAAGAATGTGAGATAATAGAAAGAATTTTTAGAGCTGAAGCGGAATTAAAACATTTAATAAGATCATATCCGGATCTGTTTGTTAAAAGATTAAATATGAAATACGATATTTTAACTTTGCCAGAAGAAATTGCTGATATATATTAAGCCAATTTCATTAATAAAAATTTTAATAAATTTTAATTTTTTTATAAAAAAGGTATTGCAATTATATACTTATTTGATATAATTGGAGTGTAAGTGGATGAAAGTGGAGCAAAGTGGAGGAGGTGTAAAACCTTGTTATTAGGTGAGTACAATCATACAATTGACGATAAATCAAGAGTTATAGTGCCAAGCAAGTTTAGAGACGATCTTGGTAGTACTTTCATAGTTACTAGAGGTTTTGATAAGTGCCTTTTCGCATTTTCTCTTGCAGAATGGCAAAACTTTGAAGCAGGACTTAGAGCTTTACCACTTTCAAACGAAAACGCTAGAAAATATGTTAGGTATTTTACAGCTGGTGCAACGGAGTGTCAAATAGATAAACAAGGAAGAGTGTTAATACCAAACAACCTTAGAGAATACGCAGGTCTTAAAAAAGAACTTGTAATTACAGGTGTATCTACTAGAGCAGAAATTTGGGACAAAGAAACTTGGGATAAGTATACAAGTGATGAGAACATAGACCTAGATGAAATAGCTAGTCACATGTCAGAGTTTGGCATTTGATATAGATAAACTAAAGAAAAAACTTTAATAAAACCTAATAAACGAAAGATAAATAATTAATAAACGAAAGAAATTAAAAAAACAAAAGATTTACAAATAACTTATTCATACTTATGATAAGATTTACATCATTTACAAAGGAAAAAACATTTAATAAACAAAAGATAAAAAAATTAAGATTTTAATAAGAGAATTACGGAGTAAGATAGAAGTGGAATTTAGTCATGTGTCAGTATTACTAGAAGAATGTATAGAATGTCTAAACGTAAAAAAGGGTGGAATATATGTTGATGGAACCCTTGGTGGCGGTGGGCATTCTTCGTATGTCTTAAAACTACTAGATAATACAGGAAGACTAATTGGAATAGACAGAGATTCTGACGCGTTAACACATACTAAAGAAAAATTAAAAGCTTACACGAATGTAACTTATGTTAAAGATAAACATGAGAATATAAAACAAATATTAGAAGACTTAGAAGTACCTGGGGCAGATGGAATATTATTAGACCTGGGTGTTTCGTCGTATCAGTTAGATGAAGCGAGTCGTGGTTTTAGTTATATGCACGACGCCGCACTAGATATGAGAATGAACAGAGATGATGAGTTTACTGCATATCATGTGGTTAATAAATACTCTGAAGAAAAACTTGCAGATATTTTCTTTTTATATGGAGAAGAAAAGTTCTCAAGACAAATAGCAAGAAAAATAGTAACAGCCCGTGAGTCTAAACAAATAGAAACAACTTTAGAACTTGTAGATATAATAAAATCTGCACTTCCAGCTAAAGCAAAGAATGAAAAACAACATCCTGCTAAAAGAGTTTTCCAAGCGATTCGTATAGAAGTAAATGGAGAACTTGTAGATTTAGAAAATGCAGTATGTGATGCAATAAAATGCTTAGTACCAGGTGGAAGACTTGCAATAATTACATTCCATTCTCTAGAGGATAGAATAGTAAAAAGAGCATATGAAAAGATGGAAGGAAGATGTACATGTCCTCCAGATTTTCCAAAATGTATTTGTGGATATACATCATACGGTAAGATACTTACCAAAAAACCTATAGTAGCAACTGAACAAGAACTTGAAAACAACCCAAGATCTAGAAGTGCTAAACTTAGAGTTTTCGAAAGAAGATAAAATAATAAACAACTATTAAGTAATAAGATTACAAATTAACTTAAGAAAAGAGGTGAAATTAGTGATAGCAAACAGAGCTTATGCATATGATTTAGAAGTAGAGAAAAAAGAGGTAGAATATTTACCAAATAAAAAAGACTTCAGATTAATAAAAAATACAGTTAAGAAATTACAAACTGCATCAAATATTAAAGCAAAGAAAAAATCAGAACTATCACTAGTTTTGTCAGTTGTAGCAATGTTTGCTATGTTTATCATCTTAAGTTATAGAACTAACATAATAAGTGAGAAAAATTTGGAATTGCAAAGATTAGCAATAAAAGCAGATAATGCTAATGCAGTTCTAGCAACAACTGAAGTAAATGTAAGTAGGGTTATAGATAAAGACAAAGTTGAAACTTACGCAAAACAACAATTAGGAATGCAAAAACCAGAAAAAAGTCAATTAGTATATATAAACTCTAATTATGAAACAAAAGTAGAAAGTGTAAATGAAGGAAATATAATTAGTAAAGTAGTAGATAAGCTAAAAGATATAATAGGTATTAAATAATCATAAGATAGCTAATGTAAAGTTATAGCTTACTTATGGTTATTTTTCTTTAAAAGGAGGTGTAGTATGGCGTTTGCAAAGAAAGCACATAAAAAAATGGCAATGGGTTTAATGTGGGTGTCGGTAATAGCGTTTGGATTATTAGCTATTAGGATGTTTTGGATACAAATTGTAAAAGGTGAGTATTATTCAGAAAAGGCATATTTACAACAAACAAAAGATAGAGCTATTTCTGCAAGCCGTGGAACTATTTATGACACAGCTGGAAATAAACTAGCACTTAGTGTTTCTACAAATACGCTATCTATAGCACCAACAAATATAGAAACAGAAGATAAAGAAAAATTAGCTAAAGATTTAGGAGAAATTCTAGATATGTCTTGGGATACAATTTTATCTAAAATAAATAAGACAGTATCTTTAGTTACAATAGCTACAAATATAGACAAAGAAACAGCAGAAGAACTAACTAATTATGTGTATAAAAACGAACTTAAAGGTGTATATGTAGATGAATCTACAAGCAGAATATATCCTTATGGTGCAATGTTATCTCACGTGTTAGGATTTACAGGAACAGATGACCAAGGACTATACGGTCTAGAATCATATTATGAAGAAGAACTTGCAGGTGAAGACGGAAGAATTGTTGGTAGTATAGATGGTGGCGGAAATGAAACACCTTTTGAAGAAGAAGAATATATAGCACCAACAAACGGAAGCGATATAACTTTAACAATAGATGCAACTATACAAGGTATAGTAGAAAAAAATCTAGAAAAAGCGGTAAAAGAAAATGTATCAGATAAAGGGGTATGTGTTGTAATGCGCCCATCAACAGGAGAAGTTTTAGCAATGGCTACATATCCAGATTTTGATCCAAATGATCCGTTTACAATAAATGATGCTAGTTTGGCAGCAAAATGGGATACGTTATCTTCTAAGGAAAAAAACAATGCATTAAACAATATGTGGAGAAATACAGCTATATCTGATGCTTATGAACCAGGTTCAACATTTAAGGTTGTAACTGCATCTGCAGCACTTGAAGAGGATGTTGTATCAATTGATCAAACAGCCTTTAATTGTGATGGCTATGTAAGTATATCTGGTTGGAAGATTAGATGTTGGAGATATCCAAGAAAACATGGCGCGCAAACATTAAGACAGGCGGTTATGAATTCATGTAACCCAAGTTTTATGCAAGCTGGATTAAAAATAGGAAAAGAAAAATATACAGAATACTTAAGAGCATATAATTTATATGATAGAACAGGAATAGATTTACCTGGTGAAACAACAGGTATAATACATAATCCTAAAACAATGACAGAACTTGACCTTGCAACAACTTCGTTCGGTCAAACAATATCTGTAACAACACTTCAAACAGCAGTTATATATTCTGCTATAGCTAATGGTGGATATATTATGCAGCCATATGTCGTAAAAGAAGTGCGTTCAGCAGATGGTACTTTAATTTCTGAAACTACACCTAAAGTTAAGAAACAAGTAATATCTGAATCTACAGCAAATGATGTTTTATCTGCACTATTTGATACTGTAGATAAAGGAACAGGTAAAGCTGCAAAGGTAAGTGGATATACAGTTGCTGGTAAAACAGGTACAGCTGAAGAAGGAAGAGGTAAAGATCTTTGGTATATGGCTTCGTTTGCAGGAATTGCTCCAGTAAATGATCCAGAAGTAGTAGTAATATTTAGTTTATATGATCCAAAGGGACCAAGTGGTCACCAAGGTGGAACAATTTGTGCTCCGGTTGTAGGAAACATTATAGATGAAACATTAAGATACTTAGATGTAAATCCAAGTTATGCGGTAGAAGAAACTGAAACTAAAACAGTAGTAGTACCAGAAATAATAGGAAAAACATATAAAGAAGCAAAAGAAATTTTAGAAAAAATAGGACTTAACATTGCATCAGACAATGCGATAGCATCAGATAAAATAATATTAGATCAAATACCTAAAGCAGGTGCAAA
>JAZOWO010000079.1:0-2439 GCA_045659265.1 Clostridia bacterium
TTATCTTGAGTTTACTTTTTTTATATTACATTTTTATTACAATTGTATTACAAATGGTAAAATATATTGAAATACAAGAAAAAGTGTAGTAAAATAAAACCATAAAAATAAAGAAAAAAGAGGAATGAAAAAATGCAAAAGATAAAAACGACTGAAAGCCTTGTGGCTGTAACACACACACACACACACAGGTATATTTAGATAATAATAAAATATATAGTTTTAATAAAATAAATGAAACAAGACTGAACCTATAAATGTACTGAACCCAAAAAGTTGGACAGTATAAATTAGGCTACTAACATGGAATGTTGTCTGTATTGAACAGGCGACATTCCTTTTAGTTTGCTCTTAATTCTTCTGTTATTATAATATTCTATATATTCAATTATATCTTTCTCTAATTCTTCTATATTTTTATATTCTTTTTCTTTTATGTAATAAAGTTCTGATTTTAAAACTCCAAAAAAGTTCTCTGCACATGCATTATCTAAGCAATTACCTTTTCTTGACATACTCTGTCTAATACCTTTTTGTTCTAAAAGGTATTGATATTGCTTCATTTGATACTGCCATCCTTGATCCGAATGCAATATTAAATTGGTATTATTTGGTATTTTATTAAAAGCCTTTTCTAACATATCTACTACTTGATGGAATATTGGATGCCTTGATAAGTTATAACTTACAACTTCTCCATTAAATAAATCTACTATTGGTGATAAATAAAGCTTTTCATTATTTACTTTAAATTCTGTTACATCTGTAGCCCACTTTTGATTTGGTTTATTTGCCTTGAAATTTCTTTTTAATAGATTGTCTGCTACTTTGCCAATTGTACCTTTATATGAATTATATCTTCTTTTTGGTCTTTGAATACTTTGTAATCCCATTACCTTCATTAATCTTAATACAGTTTTATGATTAATTATATAGCCTCTATTTTTCATTTCCAAAGTAATTCTACGATAACCGTAACGACCTTTATTTTCGTGAAATATTGATAGTATTTCATCTTTTTCTATTTTGTATTTATCTTCTTTCTTTAAATTTTTTAAATGATAATAGAATGTGCTTCGTGGTATCTCTGCTAGTTTTAATAATTCTCTCAAGCTATATTTGTGCCTTAATTCATCGACAACAATTACTTTTTCTTGTTCTCTTGCTTGATTCTTTCCTGAACTAAGGCATTTAATTTTTTTAAGTATTCATTCTCCATACGAAGACGTTGATTTTCTGCTATCAAATCTTCCTCTACTTCTTTAGATAATTTCTTTTTTGGTTTAGAACTCATATTTTTTGACCTTCCACGTCGTTCTATGTACAAACCTTGTGGACCTTCCTCGTAATATATACGTTCCCATTTACTAACAACATAATCTCCTGCTAAATTAAAGTATATTGCTGTTTCTAAACATGATAAATGGTTTGTATGCATATATTCTATCACATTTTGTTTAAATTCTCCACTATAACTTGTTTTTTGATTTTTTATTAACCCTTCATAGCCATGTTCTTTGTATTTTCTAACCCATTTTCTTACTGTTGTCCATGCTGGAATTTCAAATTGTTTTGCTACATATTCAAAACTATAATGATTATTTAAGTAATAATTTATCACTTCTAATTTAAATTCTTCTGAATATTTTGACATAAAAATGAACCCTCCTTGTTAAACATTTTTGTCTAACAATTTGGGTTCACTTCATAATCGTCTTATAGGTTTAGTCTTGTTTTTTTATGTGCTTTATTATTTTATCATTAATTAAATATACCTGTGTGTGTGTGTGTGTGTGTGTTACAGCCACAAGGCTTCTAGCCATTTTTGTCTTTTGCATTTTTTCTTCCTCTTTTTTTCTAAATATTCATGTTTTTATTTTACAACACTTTTATTTTAATTTCAATAGTTTTTTGTTTTGTAATATAATTGTAATATTTATGGAAATACATAAAGGGACTGTCTCCAATCACCCATTTGTAAAATTTCATACAACTGGTCAATAGAAGACAGTCCCTTTGTCAATGGTGTCAAATTGCCCCGGCCCCAGTGACATTATTCAATTTCTTGTTTTACTTCTGAAATTTTAATGCTTCTTAAATGATTAATTTTCTCCCAAGTTGTTTCTCTTTTAAATAAGCATTTGAAATTTATTAATAACCAAGATCCCATAAATAATGGATAACATAGTAATCCTTTTATCATAGGCTTGATTGGTCTTTTATCTAAAAACATTGCTATTGCTGCTGTAATTATTGGTAATATGAATGTTGGAATTAAATATCTTAAAATATTTTCAAATAATTCTAATTTTGTCATTCCATCACCTGCATACATTAAGAAGTTTGTTCCTAATAATACTAATGTTATAATAAACATTGGAATACTTCCTAATATATATAGTAAACCATCAAAGTTCATCATTGTTTTATTTTCTTTTG
>JAZOWO010000080.1:0-4047 GCA_045659265.1 Clostridia bacterium
TACACAAAGAATAATGCTAAGTTTAAATTAATTAAGCTTAGGAGAAATATGGGTGTTTCTTTTGCAAGAAATATTGGTATAAGAAAAGCAAGTGGTCGTTATATTGCTTTTTTAGATTCAGATGATTTATGGCTTCCACATAGACTTGAAGAACAGATAAAATTCGCTAAAGAAAATAACTATGCTTTTACATATTCTGCGTTTAAGTATATTACAGATGATGGAAGTAAGATAAGCAAAAAGATAGAAGTTCCATTTGAGTTGGACTATGATACTGCGCTTCTAAATACTAGAATTCTAACAATAACTGCTTTAATAGATTTAGAAAAGATACCTAAATATTTATGTTATATGCCACGTTTTAAACATGAAGATATGGCTACTTGGTGGAAAATATTAAAAAAAGGATACAGTGCATATGGTTTAAATAAAACGCTTGCATATTGTAGAATAACAGAAAAATCAAGAAGTGGAAATAAGATTAAAAGTGCATATTTTAGATGGAAGTTATATAGAAAGATAGAGAAACTAAACATCTTTAAGAGTATATATTGCTTTATGCATTATGTGTTTAATGCTGTGAAAAAACGTGGAGGAAAATACAGTGTTAGAAAAGATAATACTTTATCTGTAGCATTGTCTACAATGCATCTAAAAAACGATGAAGATGTAAATAACATTGTTAATAAAATGAAGATTACATCAGATTATTTAATAGTAAATCAAACGGATAATGAAAAGATAAATATATCTAATAAAAATGTAGTTACAAGGTTCGAGAGAGGATTGAGTAAAAGTAGAAATACTGCATTAGATAATTGTAAATCAGATGTAATTCTTTTTACAGATGATGATGTTACATATGTAGACAACTATTCTGAGATAGTATTAGATGCCTATTTAGAACATCCTAAAGCGGATATGATTTGCTTTTATGTAGAAAGTACAAATAACAAAAGAAGAACAAAGAGAATTAGAACGGGTAAGCTTGGATATATAAACGCTATGAAAATAATATCTGCTGAAATGAGTATCAAAAAAGCATCATTTGAACACGCTAAAATTAGATTTGACGAAGATTTTGGTATAGGTGCACCTAACAATAGGGGCGAAGAACAAATCCTTATTTATGAGGCGTTAAGAAAAGGTCTTAACGTAATGTTTGTTAATAAAAAGATAGCAGATATTGATCAAACTGAGAGTACGTGGTTAAAAGATTATGATGAACATTATTTTTATATACAAGGCAAGGTATATAAAAGATTAACAAAGAAGTGGTATTTGTTTTGGATATTACAATATGTAATTAGAAAATATCCAATGTATAAAAAGAGTGTAAGTTTTAGACTCGCATTAAAAAACATGTTAAAAGGAGCAAAGGAGTATAAATAGTGGAAAAGGCTAGATTACTTAAAAGAGTAAATTCGTATTTTATATCTAATACATTAACAAAAGTTTTTTCCTTTTGTTTAGTGATTCTTTATGCCTTTTACATATCTCCAGACAACTTTGGAGATTATGAATATGTTCAATCTTTAATAAATATAGTTGTCCCATTTTCTTTCTTAAGTATATGGGAAGCGATATTAAAGTTTGGATTAGATGAAAAAGTAAATAAGCCAAAAGTAATTGGTACAAGCGCAATATTTACATTAGGTATGGCCGCTATACTTACTATAGTATGCATAACATATTTTTGTTTTAATAGGTCTGGTATTTTAATACCAACCTTTGTAACTTTAACATTTGTGCTAGATGGTATTAGAATAATGTGGCAACATTATCTAAAGATACTTAACAAATATGATGTGTATGTTAAATCTAGCGTAATTGGAAATGTATCAAGTATAGTTTCGGTGCTTGTTATGGTCTTATGTTTTAGATTACAACTTGTAGCTTTGTTTGCATCTAGTTTACTTGGAACAATTATAAGTATATGTATAATAGAATTTAAGGAACATATTTTAGCTTACATTAAGAAAAATAACATAGATTTAGTTATGTTAAAGAATATGGTTAAATATTCTATGCCGCTTGTTGTAACAGCAATTTTAACTTGGGGAATAACAGGACTAAGTAAGTTTGTTATACAAAATTATATAAGTGATGAGGCAAATGGAATATATTCTTTTGCACATAAATTTACAATAATTATAACATTTGTATCTACAATATTAGGTGCGGCAATAGCAGAAGAAATGTTAACTCTTCCAAAAGATAAATTTAATAAAGAGTTTAGCGTTGTAACGAATAAACTTGCAAATGGTTATATAACTTTAGGAATAATTGCAATGCCGTTAATAATGATAGTGTATAAAATAATAGAGAAAACAAAGTATTATGAGTCTAAGAAATATGTACCATTACTTATTTTGTATTTTATATTTTTAACACTTGCAAATCACATTTCTACTGTATTTAAGAAATATAGCAAGAACAAATATAGCCTACTTGCAACATTAATTGGAGTAGTAGTTACAATAATGGTAATGTTTTTAAGTATTAGAAGAGTTGGAGTGTTAGGAGTAGTTTTAGCACAATTTTTAGGAGCGTTAACAATGTTAATAACTAGCTTAATATTTGCAAGAAAATACGTTAAAGTAAGGATAAATAATGTTAAAACAGTATTGCTAATACTAGCATATATATTGTTTAGTACCGCTACATTAATAGTAAATTGGCATCTATCAATAGCATTATTTCTGTTTACAATTTTTGTGTTTAAGGATAATATATTAGATATATTTAAAGAGTATAAAGGAAGAAAAAGTGAAGAAAGTATATAAAGTAATAAAGAGGGTATTAGATATATTAATATCTTTAATAGGAATAATATTGTTATTACCAATATTTCTTTTGATAGCAATTGTAATAAAATTAGATTCTAAAGGGAAAGTTTTTTATTTACAAGAACGCATAAAGAAGAATGGTAAAAAGTTCGATATAATTAAATTTAGAACAATGGTACATGATGCAGATAAAAGACTAGAAGAATTTTCTAAAGAACAATTGGAAGAATACAAGATAAATTATAAGCTTAATAATGATCCAAGAATAACTAAAGTTGGGAAATTTTTAAGAAAGAGTGGGTTAGATGAACTTCCGCAATTAATAAATGTATTAAAAGGAGATTTATCTTTAATAGGGCCAAGACCAGTAGTTTTAGATGAAGTTGAAAGATATAAAGAAGACAAAGAAAAGCTGCTTAGTGTAAGACCAGGTATAACTGGATATTGGTGTGCGTTTTCTGATGAAAATACAACATATGAAGAACGTATGAAAATGGAATTATACTATGTAGAAAACATTTCATTAGGATTCGATATAAAAATAGTTTTTAGGACTATAGCTGTAATTTTTTTAAGAGTTATAAATAAGAGAAAAGTTAATTAAAATATTGAATAAAAAATAAAAATATAATAATATTTATATATAAATTACGGAGGAACAAATGAAAAAGAGACAAGGTATATCATTAATAGTGTTGGTTATAACAATAATTGTTATGATAATACTAGCATCTGCTGTAGTAGTAACACTTAGCAATGCAAATATAATAGATAGAGCAAGTGATGCTGTGGGTAAAACTAATACAAAACAAGTAGAACAAATCGCGTCACTGGCATGGTCGGAAGCGTTTTTAGAAAAATATAGAGGAGCAGATTTAAGAGATAAGGTTTATGAAACGTTAAGAGATAGTGGAGTAAATCCTTACGACTATAACATTATAGTTACAGATAAAGGAGTAACTGTTATAGATAAAGAGCAAGCAGGAACATTACTTGTTGGACCATGGGAACTAAAAATCACTAAAACTTCAGGAAAAGTTACAAAAGCTGTTGTGACAAATGGTACAGTAGAATTAGATGTTGGTTCTACGATAGATTATATGCCAGGCGGAGTTGGAGATACTAACTATACAGAAGGCTGGAAGATAATGGGCGCTGATGCCAATGGAAGACTTTTAATTTTATCTAACGCTGGTGTTACAGAAGAGAAAGTTGAATTATATATAAGAGACGGTTGGGTAAACGCCGAAACGATTCT
>JAZOWO010000081.1:0-2225 GCA_045659265.1 Clostridia bacterium
ATTAAATACTGGTAAAGTAATATTAGAGAAGGGTAATACAGAATACGTAGATGCAGATCCTAATGAAAATGAAATGGGTATATTATTATTTACATCTGGAACAACATCACAGTCTAAAGCTGTTATGCTAACTTCTAGAAACGTAGCATCTAATATATATGCAATGCTTTGTGTAGAAGATATACGTGATACAGATACAAATATAGCATTCTTACCATTCCACCATATATTTGGTTCAACTTGTATGTTAGTTATGCTAGCTTGTGGTGTTAAAACAGTATTCCCAGATGGCTTAAAATATATAAAACAAAATCTAAAAGAATATAAAGTAACAATATTTGTAGGTGTACCTGCGCTTGTAGAAGCAATGTATAAAGCACTTACAAAAGAAGTAGAAAAACAAGGAAAAACAAAATTAATAAAAGTAGCAACAAAAGTAAGTGATGCGCTTCTAAAATGCAAAATAGACGTACGTAGAAAATTATTCAAACAAGTAATAGATGGTCTAGGTGGCGAACTTAGAATGATAATTGAAGGTGGAGCTGCAGCAGATCCAGTTATATCTAAAGCATTCAATAGTTTAGGTGTAATGGTGCTTCAAGGATATGGACTAACAGAAACATCACCAGTTATAGTTGCAGAAAATCCTAACGAAAGAAGATTAGGTTCTGTTGGTAAACCAATGTTAAATGATACAGTAGAAGTAGTAAACCAAGATGCAAACGGCGTTGGAGATATAAGAGTAAAAGGGCCAAATGTAATGCTTGGATACTATGAAATGCCAGAACAAACTGAAGAAGTATTAAGAGACGGATATTTCTATACAGGAGATCTTGGATACTTTGATAAAGATGGCTACCTATTTATAACAGGACGTAGCAAGAATATGATAGTTCTTAAAAATGGTAAGAAAGTATTCCCAGAAGAATTAGAACTTCTTGTAAATAGATTGAATTTAGTAGAAGAATCTATGGTATTTGGTTTACCAGATGATGAAGACAAAAACGACATTAAACTTTCTGTAAAAGTAGTATACAGCGAAGAAACAGTAAAAGAAAAACTTGGAGATGTTTCTGAACAAGAAATATACGACAACATTTGGGAACAAATAAAAGAATTAAATAAAACATTCCCTAATTACAAACATATTAAAAACTTAATACTTTCTAAAGATGAATTAATCAAAAATTCAAGCAAGAAAGTAAAAAGATTTGAAGAAATGAAACTTATATTAGGAGAAAACAAATAATATTGAATAAAAAATAAATATATGATATATATTCTATGAGGTAACAGTATGGAAGAAAATACAAAAGGCCTAAAAGGAATATATATCATTATTTTTTTAATGGGGCTAGTATTAATAGGATTATTAGCAATTATTGCTATGCAATATATAAATGATGGTAAGTTTACAAGTGTACCACATCCTATACAAACAAGGACGTCGGGAAGTATAATAAAAAGCTTTAACGGAGTAAATGTAGGATTAAACAAGGTAGCAAACTACAAAGTGGAAGGAAGAGTGGTAGATACATATGACTACTTACCAGATGAAAAAGGAATATATGATATAGACTCAATGTTAAATGCGGTGTCGCATAGAGACATAGGACTAAGTTGGGGCTTTCTTGCAGAAGGAAAAAATCACAGAAAGGTAATATGGAATTCTATAGGAAATAGGCATTTAGAATTTACAGCAGGTACAGACTTTCTAAATGAGCATGGTGGTATGGAAGAAGTAACTGCGTATTGGTCTAATAACCATTTAATAGCAAGCACAGATAATATATATGAAGATATAAATAAAATAAAAGTAGGAGATTATATTGTAATAGAAGGAAGTTTAGTAAATTTAATGTGTGAACTTACAGCAAACACATTTATTAAATACAATACAAGTACAGTTAGAACAGACAAAGGAACGGGCGCTTGTGAAGTAATATATGTAACAAAAATAGAATGGAAATAGAATAGGTATATAGACAAAGGTGGAGAACTTCTGCCTTTGCTTCTTTTTATATGTTTATTTGGTAAATTTTCACATATTTTAGAATAGATATTTCTTTTTTTGTCGTAATATGGTATAATGAATTTGTTGGAGGTAAATTAATGAAGACAGCAGTAGTTACATTAGGGTGTAGCAAAAACGAAGTAGATAGTGAGATGATTTTAGGCTATCTTGGAAGTATTGGTTTTGAGCTTACACAAAATTTAGATGAAGC
>JAZOWO010000082.1:0-2440 GCA_045659265.1 Clostridia bacterium
CTGTTTTTTTCAATTTTTTCATTGATTTTCGTGCAAAAAAACCTTGATTTAATTTTTTCTATCCTTGATTTAGAAATTTCTATCCCTGATTTAGAAAATTCTAAACGAGCTTTTCGCAAAAAAAATCCAAGTTTGCGAAAAATTAACCCCAATTTCCGTCAATTTTCGTCAAAAATTTTGCTAAAAAATCGGTTTTGAAATTTTGGCAAAATAAATCCGATTTCCCTATTTTTTTAACTTAGAAATCAAAAAGCGAAAAGAACCAAAAAAGAACCAAAAAATAATTTTGTCAAAACAAAAACTTGTACTATCTTTGCCCACGAATTGATTTATTAACCTTAGAAAAGGAGGAATAAAAGGAGACAAAGAAGAATTATAATTAAGACTTAGTATTTTAATACGACATATTAAAGCGTTTTTGCTTATATTTGGTTGTATGAAACCTCGAAAATTTCATAAATCTTGCCAAAAAGTTAAGCGGAAAACGCTCACGAGTAACATCGTGGGCTTTTCTTATTTGGCAAGTAGGTAGTTTCGAGGACCTCATACAACGATAAGATAAAAAGTCCCACGTTTTTTTATGCCTTGAAGTCAAAGAAAGAAAACATATCGCCATTTGGGACTTAGGCAAAGTAAAGAAAATAGTATTAAAATAATTATTTAAAAGTTGAGCCCGACACGAATTAGGGATAAAGAAATGAAAAGAAGTTATTTATTAGTGTTAGTTATAACATTATTGTCATTTAATGTATCTGCATTAAACAATGAAAATCAAATAAATTCTGAAACAAAAGAATATAATAGCCAACAAAAGAATAAAAAGTATGTCAATTATTCTTTTAAAGATGCTGATGGTAATAGTTTTAAAGTACAAGTAGGCGACTATTTTGATCACCCAGATCATCCTAATAATAAGTTTTGGAGAATGAATTGTAAAATTTATCGTAATAACAAACTTGTTGCTTATGGACAAACATATGACACTGGTAGTAATTTGATAGAAAATCATATAACTATCAAGCAATCAAGTGTAACTATAAAATTTCCGGTAAGTGCTGACGTGTTTAGAGTTGGTGATGTGCTTTGGTTTGGAATAGATGGTTACTTGTATAATAGACAAGAAGCTCTTTACGATGAGCGTGGATATTCAAGACTAAAATATAATAAAAATTAACAATTATTTAGAAGTTGTGCCCGACACGAATTAGGGATAAAGAAATGAAAAGAAATTATTTATTAGTGTTAGTTATAACATTATTGTCATTTAATGTATCTGCATTAAATAATGAAAATAAAAATAATATTGCTTGCAATAAATCTATAGATGAATATAGTGAACAATCTGAAACTAAAAAGTATAGCACATATTCTTTTACAGACGCAAAAGGGTTAAGATGGAAGTTTCAGGAAGTAGAACCATTTAGCGTAGACAAAAATTCTAATGTAGTGCATAATTTTAAAATATTTTGTAATGGACAATTTGTCGCATTTGGAGATGGCTCTCCTTTCCCTGGACTTAAAAAGGTAGTTAAATTTAGAGGCTGGGTAGTTCGTGGTGGAGGAAGTTATGAAAAAAATTATGCTAAAATATGTTTCCGATTATCAGATGGGGGAATTTATTTTAATTATTTTATAGATGATGAGATTTGTTTTGCTAATGATGGATATGTTTATCCAAATTTAGGTATATTTGAGCAAGGAACAAGACATGATAGGTTACAATATTCAACATATAGCAATTAAATAAATAATAAATATTTATAAAGAAATGAACGAACAAGAAATGCTTGCATTTATAAATAAAGCAACAGAATTTAAAACTGGAAATGATGATAATGGTTCGTATGTTATATATTCTAAAATTACTTCAGTAACTACTGAAAGTAAATATTCAAAGAAAGAATATGCAGAAATGGCTCTATTAACTCTTGTAAATAGAATAATAAGAAAAACTCCGTTTATGATTGTTCCAATTGAAACAAATGGTAAATTACAGTTTGAAATTTTAAGATGTGAGGAAATAGAAAAAATAAAAGGGATATATATATGCGAAGAATGTAATGAAGTGATAAAAACGACGTTTTATAAAGTTGAAGACGCTATTGCAGAATTACAAGAATACTTAGTAAGTAGAACAAACCAATAATTTATAATTAATTATTAAATAAATACGGCAGAGCAAACACTCTGCCGTATTTTTATTCCTTTGCTTTACTCTTCTAAAAGTTCTCTATTTACTTCCAATGGTGAGTATTTGTGATGTGAATCGCAATTATCTTTAAATACGTTTTGTTTTCCACAAACGCAATTGCTTCTATCGCCTGTGTAAGGGTCAACATTTGCACAGCGGCGTTTGAATTCTCCGTTTTTTTTCAAAAACATCTTTATTCCTATTCCGCAAAAACTCAATGCTAATACTATTGCGGCTATTGCAAATATT
>JAZOWO010000083.1:0-2248 GCA_045659265.1 Clostridia bacterium
GCCATATTATCTACATTGTTTCCACTTTTAATTAAAGCAATAATATCTTTAATATTATTAGATTTTGATTTAACTCTTGCTAAGCTTTTAGTAAAACCAATTGCATATAGTCTGTTTACAACAGGTATTGCTATTTTACAAGCAGCAGTTGCTTTAATTATTAAAATATGCAATAAATCTCTTGCAAATATTAATGGTAGAAAAACAAAATATTTTGCGCCACAGTTAATTATAATATTTTTATGCTTACTACCCAATATGTTTTTTCTTATGGTAAATAATTTTAGATATTCTAAAATATTTATTATAATAAACGTAACACAAATGCTTCTAATAACAATGGTTAGTATTTTTAACTTAAGACTTGTTTCAAAGCAAGAAGCAACTAAACAAAAATTAGAAAACACTTTAATATATAACAAAACACTAAGTAAAGTTAATGAAGGTGTTCGTGGATTTAAACACGACATGGGCAATATTGTACAAGCTATTTTAGGTTATATTGCAATTAATGATTCAGAAGGTGCTAAAGCATATTGCCAAAATCTTGTTTTAGGATTTAATGATATAAACACATTATCTATCCTCTCACCTAAAGTTATAGATGATCCAGGCATATATGGTATAGTTGTAAAGAAAATATTAGAAGCGAGAGAAAACAATATGTCTCTTACTTTAGATATAACTACTACAGTATCTAAAATTAACTTTCCTATGTTTGAACTTTCAAGAACGTTAGGAATACTTTTAGATAATGCAATAGAAGCTGGTGAAAACACTGATGCTAAAAAATTAATAATTAGTATGCATCACGATTACCAAAGGAACTCTGATGTAATCTCTATATCTAATTCTGTAAAAGATACAAACATCGAAGTAGATAAAATATTTAATAAAAACTATTCTACCAAAGATAGGCCTTCAGGCTTTGGATTATATGAAATTAAAAAATTCCTTAGAAAATATTCTCAAGGTAATATAACAACAAGCATAGATAAAAAGAACAAGTTGTTTACCCAAACATTAACAATATATGCTACTTAATAAAACAATAAACAATAACTAATAAATAATAACTAACAAATAAAAGAACACCTACGGTGTTCTTTTTTGTTGGTTGGAATATATATTTTTAATTCCTTATTTACTAATTTAATTTACAAATCTTATTACCTATTGTGGAAATGTACTTAAGACTTTTTTATCCGTTCGTTTATCCATAATTTTTCCTCCTTGTTAAAATATATTAAAAGCTTTTCTTGGTTTAGCTCTTAAACTATTTAATACCTCTTATATAACAAGAAAGTTTTATCTTTTTACAGATTAATTCTTTTCTTCCCTCATATATATTTTAATATATGATAAATTATTTTTTATTAAATTAATATAAAACGTATAAAAAGTTACTTAAACGATTTCTTTTATTAAAATTAAATAAAAACATATATTTCACAACTGTTTTATATGTTTTCACATCAACAACTTTTTGTAACATATTATAACATTTAACATATTATATCTTAAGGAGGTGAATGTTATGAACAATTGTTGTAACATTTCTGATTCAATGAACGAATGCGGCTGCGGCTGCAATAGTTGTGGATGTAATTCAAATAAATCTTCTTGCTGCTCTTTTATTTGGATTATATTAATAGCGCTAGTAATTCTTTTCTGCTGCTGTGGTAATAACAACTAACTTAATACATAGAAAACACAAAATAAGCAACTCACATTTATGGTGAATTGCTTATTTTATTTACTTACATCTATAAATATTCTTTCATGCGGTTTTACAAGTCCACATTCTTCCCTTGCTATTTTTTCTATAAAAGCTGGATCATCTACATTTTTCTTCATTTCATTTAATTCTATTGTTTTTGTTTCAGCATTTGCTATTTCTTGGTTTATCCCATCAATTTTTACATTATATTCATTTATTTCAAATTGTTGTTTTACGAAAGTGATAGAAAAATAAACAAGACAAATTATCAGAAGTACTCTTACATAATCTACTCTGTACTTCTTCTTTTTCTTTTTATTAACTTGTGAATTCAAAGAACCTTCCATATTTCAACTCTCTTCCTTCTTTTGTTTCCTAAAGATACTTGCCTTTATTTGTACATTTTTCACTTTCTTATGATAAAACTCTATCATATCCGATTTTTTTTTGCAAGGAACTTTTACACATTTTTTAATTTTTTTACACACTTTGCACAAAAACATATAATGTACTTTTATTGTTAAAAAA
>JAZOWO010000084.1:0-6642 GCA_045659265.1 Clostridia bacterium
AAAGCATTAGCTTACGAACTATTTGATAGAGAGGATGCAATTGTACGCTTAGATATGTCTGAGTATATGGAATCTCACAGTGTATCTAAATTAATAGGCTCACCTCCAGGATATGTGGGATTTGATGATGCTGGATACTTAACAGAAAAAGTTAGAAGAAATCCATATAGCATAATTCTATTTGATGAAATAGAAAAAGCACATCCAAGTATATACAATATACTACTTCAAATTCTTGAAGATGGTAGACTTACAGATTCTCAAGGTAAAACTGTATCTTTCAAAAACACAATTGTTATTCTTACTTCAAACCTAGGAACTAACTTTAAGAATGACGGATTTGGTTTTGCTAACGAAAAAATAGAATCAGATATGTTAGCCATGAAAGTTGAAGGAGCACTTAAGGACTATTTCTCACCAGAATTCTTAAACAGAATAGATGATACAATAGTATTTAACAAGTTAACAAAAGAAAATGCTTTAGCTATTACTAAGTTGCTTGTTAATGAGTATGTAGAAGACATCAAGAAAAAACGCATAAAAATATCTTATACCGATGAACTTATTAAATTCATTACAGAAAAAGGATTTAACGATAAGTTTGGCGCAAGACCTTTAAGAAGAGCTATTACAAAACACATTGAAGATACTATAGCTTTAGGATATATTAAAGGCGAACTTAAAGAAAACAAACAATATTTAGTAGATGTAAAAGATAATAATGTTATTATCTTACCTTCTACTGAAGAATAATATGTATATTATAGCTTTTTGCTCACAAGTATGATATAATGCTTGTGGGCAAATATTTTACTCTAACAATAATTTAAAGGAGAAACATATATGAAAGACAAGCACTTATTCGCTATGATGATTCCCACCTGTTTAGTTCTTGCATTTTTCTTCATCTTTATGGCAGTAACCGCAACCAAAGGTCCGGTTTCTTTGACAAACGATGAAGTTGCATTCTACGAGAACGCAGCAGTAAGCTACCTTAACAAAGAATCCACACCACACAGTTCCAATGCAAACGAAACTATTAGATACATCCAAGGGAAAGACAAAGTAACCGTTATGTCTCAAAATATCTTCAAAGAAACCGTAACAGTTTCTTTGGATAACGGCAATTTCCTTACAAAGGTAAATGCTCCTAACGTTAACTTTACTGGTTGTATCATCTTCCACTCTGTTTTAGCTACAATAGCTATCGGTGGTGCAATTGCCTTTTTGTGGGGAGCAACAGATGAATTAAGGTCAAGCAAGCAAAAAGCACGGTAATACCGTGCTTTTTCTTTTACATTCTAAATATATTTGCGACTATGCTAATCGCTATTTTTTTCTTTCCCAATTCCTTGCTTTACAAACATTGTAACTTACTTTTGTACTACATCTATTTTGAGTATAATAATCCTATGCAAAAATATATCGTGTTCACCTCCTTCGTGTAGTTTTATTAATTAAATGATGTTTTGGATATTATTGCGAATGCAATTAGATAAAAATATTTGTGAAAAAATTAAATAAAAAATTGTAACAACAAGGTAGCAGCATTATATACTATGTTGTTTATCTACTCAAGCATTTAGACAAAACTTTACAAAACTCGAAGAAAAGCGACAAAATATTGTATATTAATATCTTGCCGCTTTTATTTTTAACTCTCTATATCTTCTATTAAAAGAAGTAGCTCCTCTATATCATCTACAAGAATTCCTTCTTTTAACTTTTCTCTTATTCCTTCTCTAATAGTTTCTATTGTTATTTCTGTATCTTGGTAAAACTCAAATTCGCCCGTCAAATTAATTCTATATATCTTCACAGTACCTTCTTCAAATATTACTTTATAATGATTTAAGCATTTTCCTGTATGTACCTTTTGGTATATTAAAAGACCTTCTTCTACACCTATTAGCCTATATCCCAAATCCCTATCATCTACCTCGTGCTTCATATTATCTACAGTTGTATTTTCATACTTTTCTTCCGAATCTATAGTATGCCCACACTCTGGATATACATCTGTATATTTAACAAATACATCAATTAACGGTTCGTCTTGTTTAGTTTCTTCTACATAAGGCTCTACAACTACATCTACTTTTTTATTTGAAGAAGCTATTACCTCTTTATATTCTTTTTTATTCTCTTTTCCTAGTCCTACTCCTATATATATTCCCACAACAAAAAATAATATTAACGATACTCCCAATAATATTTTATATAACGATTCAGTTCTCATATTCTCACCTATCTTTAAGAATATTTTGAACCGTTTTTTATAATTTATTCAAATTAAATTTAATATATCCAACTTTTTCTGTTATATATATTTGCACATTATTTTCTTTCAAAACTTCTAAAGTGTCCTTATGCGGATGACCGTAATATTTTTCTTTTGCAGATATTACTGCATATTTAGGTAACACTTTTTCTATATATTCCTTACTCGTAGAAGTTTTAGAACCATGATGTCCAACTTTTAATATTTCTATACCCTTAAATATATTACTATAGCTATATTTTTCTAAAAGTATTTTTTCCGTTTCATGCGTTGCATCTCCCATATATATAACATCTTTATCTTTTATGCTAATTTTACAAACTAACGAATTAGTATTTAGTCCCTCTTTATCTTCCCTAGATAATATTTCTTTATCGTCCGGCAACAAAATTTCTACTTGTATATCCCCAAAACTAAAGTTATCCCCTGATTCCACACATATACTTTCTAAATTATATTCTTTTACTATTCTTAAAAAATTAATATATTCCTCTGTTTCACCAAATGGTTTAGCATAAATTATTTTATTAACTTTATACTCTTTAACAAAACTTTCTAATCCATTAATATGATCACTATGCATATGAGATAATATTACAGCATCTATTTTCTTTATATTCATCTTTTTGAAATATCCATTTATGCTGTTATATGCAAGTGTGGTTTTCATCGAACCAATATCCACAACAAGCATGTTTTCTCCGTTTTTTATTAAAGAAAGTTCCCCTTGTCCCACATTAAAGAAAGATATATAGTTATCTAAAAATTTGAAATATATACTTGAAAACAAAATGCACAAGGTAAATACAATTATGCAGATGCATTGCATCAAAGTATATTTTTTTAATTTTAGTTTCTTTTTAGTATATACTTTTGTTAAATACAATCTTAGATATATTAAAAATACAGAGATATAATATGTTAGAATTGCAATAATATTTAAGTCCATTACATTAATGTCTAAAGAAATATGCCTAAAAAAATTAATAAAAAGCAAAAGGATTATTATACAAAAGCTTAATAATTTGGATATTATGTATGAAACAATTGGCATCCACGAAAAAACAACGTATACCGAACCCAAAACTGTTATTACACTTGAAATAATCCCGCAAAAAACATTAGACAATATACTTGTTAAAGATATTAAATTAAATGAATTTACTTGAACCGGAAAAATTAAAATTTGAATAGATAATGTTAAAAACAAATTAGTTAAAAGTATATCCAGCATACTCTTTACACTTTTGCTTTTTACTTTTAGCAATACTTTTTGTTTTGCATCAGTAAAATATGGATTAAACAAAACAATTCCAAAAGTAGCTAAAACAGATAGAATAAATCCCGTATTTAATATACTAAAAGGCGCATAAATTAGAATTAATAGTATGGTTAACAAAAGATTATTAAGTGTACTTCTTTCTTTTCCACTCTTTCTTTTTTCTAAGTTTTGTAACGTACATATTATACACATTATCCCCGCCCTTAAGGTAGATAAGCTTGCTCCTGTAAGTATTATATATATGACTATTACCATTATACTAAAAAACTTACTCACATTTTTCCTTAGCTTACATCCACTAAACACAATTGTTACTACCGTTACTAACCCAACTATATTTGAACCAGATATAGCCATCATATGACTTACGCCCGCTTTTTCAAAGTCTGTTTTTATTTCTTCGTCTATATCTAATGTATCTCCATAAATTATGCTTTTTGCTATAACAGAATATTTATTATCCATATATTTATCTAAAGTATTACCTAGATATTCTTTATACATATGTATACATTTTATTATTTTCTCTTTAATATTTAATTTGTATTCTACCTTCCCTATTATTTTGTTTGCTACTATTTCACCATAAATATTATTAGAATACAAATAATATTTGTATTTAAACTCACCTGGATTATTCATAATCTCCGGCATTTGTATCTTGCCATTTATTTTAATAACATCACCATATTTTAGATTTGTATATTCTTCCCACATAGCTTTACTTATTCCATCAGACATATATATCTTTAATATGAACTTATGATTAAACTTTTCTCCTATTTTTACATTATACGTAACTGAACTTTCTGTTTTCTTTCTTAATGATTCCACATATACCTTCTCATTAGAAACATATTTATCTTCTGGATATTTAGTGGTAAAAAAATATGCTTTTAATAAAATTAATAGAATAAAAAACATTATGATTAAAAATTTACTTTTGTTTATATTTTTCATGTTAGAAATTATACTTGTTATTTTAACTTTTTGCAAAAAATATTTTCTGTCGAAATGTGTAAGTTATACGCATTTTCTTGACTATTCTCCCCTTGGTGATATATACTTAAGGTAGTTTATATAATATATACTAGGAGGATTTTTATGATAGAAATTAGATGGCACGGCCGTGGCGGTCAAGGTGCAAAAACTGCATCATTATTACTTGCCGACGTTGCTTTTAATACAGGTAAATATATTCAAGGATTTCCAGAATACGGTCCTGAAAGAATGGGTGCACCACTTACTGCATACAACAGAATAGATGATGAACCTATAAGAATACACTCTAACATATATGAACCAAACTATGTAGTAGTTGTTGATGACACTCTTGTAGGTCCAGTAGATGTTGCAAAAGGCATTGATCCAAACGGTGCAATTCTTATTAACAGTTCTTTAGAACCTTCTGTAATAAAGGAAAAACTTAAAGATGTAAATGTAAAAATATATACAATAGACGCTTCTAAAATAGCGCTTGAAACAATAGGTTCTAACTTCCCTAATACAGCACTTCTTGCTGCTATTATTAAAGTTACAGGTTTAATGTCTAAAGACGATTTAGAAAAAAATATGTTAGATTCATTCAAACATAAATTTGCTAAAAAGCCTGAAGTTATTGAACCTAATATGCAAGCAGTAAGACGCGCATATGATGAAGTTAAGGAGGTATAACAATGGTAAATGATAAAATGGGTGCAAAAGAACTTCCTTTAGCTGGTATTATTACTGAATCTGGGAACTCAGAAAAGTTCAATACTGGTGAATGGAGAAACAAAAGACCTGTTCACGATAAAGAAAAATGCAAACACTGTATGATGTGTATATTACCTTGTCCAGATAATGCTACTTGCCATAAAGATGGCGTTATGACAGGTATAGATTATACTAAATGTAAAGGATGTGGAATATGCGCAAGCGTATGTCCATTTAAAGCAATACATATGGAAGATGAAGGAGGTAATAACTAATGTCAATTAAAGAAAGACTTAGCGGTAACGAAGCTGTAGCTTATGCTATGAAGCAAATAAACCCAGACGTTGTTCCGGTTTACCCTATTACGCCTTCAACAGAAATACCACAATATTTCTCTTCATTTGTTGCTAATGGAACAGTAGATACAGAATTCGTTCCAGTTGAAAGCGAACATAGTGCAATGTCTGCAGCTATTGGTGCTTCAGCAGCAGGTGCAAGAGTAATGTCTGCTACATCTTCTCAAGGATTAGCACTTATGTATGAAATGTTATATATAGCAAGTGGAATGAGACTTCCAATTGTTTTAACATGTGTAAATAGAGCAATATCTGCTCCAATTAACATACACAACGATCACTCAGATTCTATGGGTGCTAGAGACTGTGGTTTCATACAACTATACTGTGAAACAAACCAAGAAGCTTACGATAACATCATAATGGCAGTAAGAATTGCTGAACAAGCAAAACTACCAGTTATGGTATGTTATGATGGATTTATTACTTCTCATTCAGTAGAAAATATTGAACTTTTAGAAGATGAAAAAGTTAAAGCATTTGTTGGAGAATATACTCCAGAACACTACTTACTAAATCCAGATGAACATATTTCTATGGGACCTTTAGATTTACAAAACTATTTCTTCGAACATAGAAAACAATTAGCTGATGCAATGATAGAAGCTAAAGATATAATCGCTAAAGTTTCTAAAGAATTTGGAGATATATCTGGCAGATATTACACAGAATTTGAATCATACAAATTAGATGATGCAGAATATGGATTAGTAGTTCTAAACTCAACTGCTGGTACTGCAAAAACTGTAGTAGACAAGTTAAGAGATGAAGGATTAAAAGTAGGATTACTTAAACCTAGAATGTTTAGACCTATGCCACATAAAGAATTTGCAGATAATCTTAAACATATAAAAGCATTAGCTGTAATGGACAAAGCAGATAGTGTAAATGCAATGTCTGGTCCAGTTTACACTGAACTTATTACAGCTCTACATAAACACGATATACATATACCAGTTTCAAACTACATTTACGGTTTAGGTGGTAGAGATGTTAAAGCTACAGATATCGAAAAAGTATTTAGAGAT
>JAZOWO010000085.1:0-18504 GCA_045659265.1 Clostridia bacterium
TATTTTACCTTCTTCTAGCTTAATTAAAGAGTTAAATTTATTCTCGGCGTTTCTGGCTTCAGTTAATATATTCTTTACATATACTAATAACACTTTACCTTCTTCGGTTAGAGTAACACCTTTTTTAGTACGTATAAAAAGCACCCCTCCTAAGTTTGTTTCTAATGTGTGTATTGCTTTAGTTACCGCAGGTTGTGAAATATATAATTCCTCTGCGGCTTTAGTTATATTTCCAACAGTTGCTACTGTATAAAATACTTTATATAAATTTAAATCTATATCGTTTCCCATAACATATCACCAAAACAATTATACTCCACCTTTTATCACTTTTCAAGATTATCATAACCATTAGTTATGGTTTATATAAATATTATGTATTTGTGTTATGATGTTTACAGAGTTATACTGTTAGTGGAGGTGATAATATGCTAACAAATAATTATTTAGCGGTACTCGTATTTCAATTGAAATTACACATTAAATGTACACATGAAAAAGATTATCTCGTTGTAGATGATACTTACCACAAACAAATCCAAAAATGTATCGAAATCATCAAAGAAACAAACCCGGACATTGTAGTTTTTCCTGAAATGTCTGCCACCAAAGAATACGCAGATACAATGCTTGAACTTTCAAAAACAGGCAAGCTGATTGTATTTGGTAGCATCTACGCAGGAACAACCAACTACACTACAATTTATCAAAATGGTGAACTCTATTTAATCGCAAAAAGATTCCCTTGTGGAAGCGAACCTATGGTAAGATTTGCACCAAAGATTACCCCAAACGAATTCATTAAAGATTATCTTCACGAGCATGAATTCCACGTGAAAGGAAATAAAATATATATCCTTAACTGTTTGGAGTATTATGAAACTGCATATCTAATTGCAAGAGATGCTGAACTTTCCAAAAATCTATTTGGATTTATTGTTCCTTGTAGCAATTCTAATCCAACCGTATTTATGGATGAATCTCGTGCAATCCATAATCACAATGAACATATTTACTCTTTTGTAGCAAATAGAATTCGTGGTGATGAAACCATTCGTTATGGAAGAAGCTATATCTTGGGCCCTATCCAATACCATGAAAAAGATTGGATGAAGGAAGAAGGTATTGAATCTCATGACCATAACGCAGGCATCCTTACTCTAGATAAAGACACTCCTTCTTTCGCATATGGCAAATATGCAAATGGACGTGAAATCTCTAGATTTGGAAGAAGCGATAACTACCTTAACACCCCCTGTGGTGTAGTTGTAAAGAATTTACTTTAACGGAGGATTTAATTATGAAAAAGAATATTATTATTGATGCAGGCCCTACAAATGAAAGAATCGATGCAGTGATGAAAATTACAAACATGTCTACTGGTGCTCTTGGTAGCATTATTGCAGATACAGTGCTTACCAACTTTGGAGATGAAATTGAAAATCTTTTCTATATCTCCACAAAGCTTTCGTACAAACCCAGAGTTACAAGTGACAAGGTAAGATTCATCACAGTAGAATCTACCGATGATCTTATCCATGCATTGGATGAACTCTTTGCAAACTATACAATTGATGCAATCGTACACTCCGCAGCAGTCGGAGACTACAAAGGTAGATATGTTGTTCGTGCAGAGGATATTGTAGATGAAATCGCAAGTGAAGATTTCACAAATCTTAACGCAGAAGAAAAACGTGAAAAACTTATGAACATCTTCACCGCACCTAAAGCGATTCTTCACGATGAAAGCAAAATCTCTTCGTATGAGCCTAACCTTATGGTTATGCTTGACCTTACTCCTAAGGTTATTTCACGTATCAAAAAATGGAGCCCTACAACCAAGCTTATTGGTTTCAAACTCCTTGAAGGTGTAAGTGAAGATGAACTTTACGATGTGGCAAGCAAACTTCTTCATAAGAACAACGCGGATTATATCGTAGCAAATCTGCTCGATAGAATCGGCGGTGGAAAACACTTTGCAATGATTATTAACAAGGACGGTGTTCTTCATAGATGCAATACCAAACCTGAAATTGCAAATGTTATTTCACATCTTATCTTCAACTAAATAAAACATTTCACATTAACGTAAAGGATAATAACATGGAAAACAAGAAATATGATTATGTATCTAATTTCTACTCTGGTTTCGCAACAGTAAGAATTGGCCACAAATGGGGATTTATTGATGAGACCGGAAAAGAAATCTGCCCTATCAAATATGAATTCCCAGATAACAAAAGACTCGGCACTTTTTGGGAAGGCTTTGCTGTTGTAGGCGCACCTAATGGAAAGTTTGTAGAAGTCTGTGGCATTAAGTGTGAGTGTTTGGGATTTGGATATATCAACACACAAGGCGAAGAAATGTGTCCATTCATTTACACTGCAGCCTGCGATTTCAACGATGGCGTTGCCTGGGTGAGAGATGAAAACATGAAATGGTTGCTTATTAACAACAAATTTGAAACTCTTACCAAAAGGACTTATGATAAAATTCATGATTTCTTCTATGGCTTTGCTGTTGTTGAACTTGATGGAAAATTTGGTTTTATTAACAAATCTGGAGAAGAAGTTTGTGAAATAAAATACAAATCTATGAGTTGCTTCAACGAATATGGATATGCTCAAATTACTTTTCCTAACACCAAATTTGACAGAACTTACTGGATTGACACAGAGGGTAAAGAATATTTTCTTTACTTTGACTCGAATGAGATGCAAACTTTGAACTAAAGGTTGATAAAAAAATTGATAAAAACAAAACGAACCGTTTCAGCTATTGCTGAGACGGTTCTTAATTTACATCTTTTATTATGTTTGTTATATTTCTTCAGGAGTTTGAGGTTCAATAGGATTATTTTTTACTTCTTCTTCACTTTCTATAATTTCTGTTGCTGAGTCTTCTATAGTTTTGCTTTCATCTCTTAATTTATCCATAAACGCATCTCCAGCATCATGTTCTAGCTCAGTAGAATCTACTTCCGGATTGCCTTGTTCAGTTACTTCAACTTTTCCAAATACGCTTTTGATTTTGTTTTTTATTTTTCCAAACATTTCAACAATCTTATTAAAGCCAAATTTAGATTTTGATTCATCTATTACCTGTGGTAATGTGGTTTGAATGTCTTTTTCTTCACCTAACAATTCCGGATGCAACTCACAAAATCTAGCTAATTCTACATACTCCATTTCATATTTGTCTGATTTAAGTTCTTCAATTCTCTCACTATAATCCATTCTATAGAAAGCACCAGTTTTTTCTTGTTCTCTTGCCAACCAAAAGTTCACGATATCATATTTTGATGAAATCATTTCACCAGTTTCTTTATTTCTTATTACACATACTCTTAATTGTTCTGGTGAAATTGGCCTGTCTGTATATGCATCATATGGCTTTGTTTCTACTCTATGTTCTTCGGCAATGCACTCGCCATCAAACACTAAGTATACTCCTTGGCCCTCCCAATCTTCAAAGTCTTTAGCTTGTTGAAGTTCATGAATAGCTTTTAAACTACGCTCATTAAAACCCTCTTCATTAACACGTCCCTCAGCCATTCTAGAATATATTCCATGTACTCCTATAAACATTTTCGTAGCACCTTGAGAACCAACAGAATACGAAACCTTTGCTCCTACTTGATCTCCTATTATAGAACAATTTGTCCCAAAAGTTGGTTGTAAACCTTGTTCTAAAATAGTTCTTAAATATTTATTTTTTGTAAAATGAAAACACTCTTTCATAAATTTTCTCCTATTAATAGCATTTAAACCATGTCTATATAGTATCATGTACTTAATCTTTTAACAATACCATAAAAACAAACAACGACAAGATTCTAAAAATCTTGTCGTTTATGTTTGGCGGAGAGTGAGGCGCTTACCGACAAAGACACGCTCCTATTAAAGCTAATTTTTAGCTCAGAATACTTTATACAAGCCTTATCCAAGCTTTTTACTATTTATTTCTAAAGTTTTAGAGACTGAACAAATTCAGTCTCTTTACTTAATTTTTAGTTAATATATAATTAATCTTCTTTTATTATTTTTTCTATTATTGAATGCAATGTAGTTAATAGTGATATTGATATTATTATTCCACCTACAATATCTGTAAAGCAAAGAACTCCAGATATCAATCTACCTATAATCGTAACTAAAATAACAAGAGTAGATACTATATTAATAAATTTTGAAAACTTATTCTTAAACAGCTTCTTATTTATTATAATTGAACTTCCACATAAACATATAGTCATTAATGTATGCGATGAAGGATAAGACGCTTCTAAATAGCCATTCATTAGTATTGGTCTATAATTAATTATTACTTTTTCAAATAATACATATATAGTTATCACTACAATATAAAATATACCTAATATTATAATTTCTTTATCTACTTTAAATAGGCTCTTTCTTTTTACTAATTGGATGACGCCTATAATAGCATACACAATTGCGATAAAAATAGGAACTAATCCTAACCAATCCGTAATATGGTACCATACCATATTTACACCTATAGATTTAAATATTAACATGTTAACTTTTGCAAATCCAATACTAGTTTCGTTTGCTCCAACTAGTTGCACATCTACTACTTTAACTAAAATTGTAAATACTATTGCTAATAAAATTAAAATTGTACTAACTAAAAAATTACTTTTTCCCTTTTTCATAATAAACTCCTTTCAGGTTAATCCCAAAAGGAGTTTATTATATATATTCTAATGAGTAAAGAAACTTTCTTTCACATCACTATTTTATTTGACACTTTTAGTAACATTACACTTTTTAAGGTTTTATAGAACTTCTTTTTTATTAGATATATTTTTAATTACTATAGCAACTTTTATTATTAATATAATAAAAATAATTGAAGTTAAATAAGTTTGCCTTGACATTGCAAAAAACAATATTGAAAGCGTTTGCACTATAAGAGATATTATATTAATAATTCTTTGTACTTTTTTATTATCTATAAAATTTATTATAATCTCAATTATACCTATTAATGATAAAACCAAAAGAAAAACAATATGCCCCACCTTTAACAAACTACTTATTTCATTTGCATTAAATAATGATACTGAATAAACAAAACTTTCTGTTTTTTTAGCATATAAAGGTAAAAATATAAACAATATACTTATTACATCTAATAATCCATATATTAAATTATTAGCTTTCTTTATATTAGTATTATTTTCACTCTTTGCAATACCTATTATTTCTTCACTAGATAATAGTTCATCTATTGTTATATTAAATATATTGGCAATTTCTTTTAATGAATCTATATTGGGATATCCTTTTCCACTTTCCCATTTTGATACAGCAGTTCTTGATACATATAATTTTTCAGCTAATTCTTCCTGTGTCCAATTATTTTGATTCCTTAATTTTTGTATTTTTTCTCCAAAATTCATTATACCATTCCTTACATAAAAACATCTTTCTTATTATACTATGATTTTATACAAATTAAAAGTCAAAAAAATAACACTATCTAATGATAATGCTACTTTGGCGGAGAGTGAGGGATTCGAACCCTCGCTGCCCGAATTTGGACACTAACTGTTTAGCAAACAGTCCCCTTCGGCCTCTTGGGTAACTCTCCATATAAATTAAGGAAGCCTTAAGCTTCCTTTATGTGGCGGAAGAGGTAGGATTCGAACCCACGGTGCCTTTCGACATCACCAGTTTTCAAGACTGGCTCCTTAAACCACTCGGACACTCTTCCTTAAGTACATGACTAATTATACCAAATTTATAATTAATGTCAAGACTTTTTTTATCATTTTATCTTTTTCTTTTTATATTTCCTGCTTTTATTTTAGCAAATATAGCTGCAAATCCCACAACTATAAATACAACTCCGATTATAGGAGCAATATAGCCACCTATTTCTTCAGAAACTAAATATATATTGTATGGATTATCTTTATAGTAATAAACTTGTATTGGTTGTCCCATCATAAATTGGTCACGATCTGTAGATGTTTCTATTCTATCTTCATATCTTTTTCCATCAATATAATACTCGATCTCTAATTCAGATCCACCACTAGAACCAAATCTTGACCTTACATAGTCTATTTCAGCTGTTATATATACTTTATCATCTGCATTTGCTATTGACCTTTTTATATTGTTTATTCCAAAATAAAATGCTAATGAACCAACTAATATACAAATAAACGCAATAAGTATTACTGATCCCCAAGGTGTCATTGCTAGTTGAGCATTTGTTTCTCTTTTATTTTTTTCTTTATTCTTACTTAAATTTTGTAAGGCATCCTTTACTTCATTGTACTCTCTCATTTTTTCTTCTATAGTCTTCCCCATACCAGATACGCCTCTAAAATCCATCTTCATATGTTTTCCCCCTATACTCTTTTGTTTCTTTTTTTCTTTTTGTTAGTTTCTTTTACTTCTCCTACAAGTCTTAGCTTAAAATCCTTATCATCTATTGCCATTTGAAGTGCCATAGCTTCTTCTTCAGAAATTCTATCTTCTACTTTAGACTCTGTTACTAGTTTCGCATATATATTAGAACCATGTTTAGAATATATATGGTTTATTAATACTCCATTATTGTAATCATCTAGAAGAGCTAATGCAAAGCTTAATTTGTTTTCCGTTTCATCATAAGCGTTATATTTAATAAACCCGACTTTTTGCACATTGCTCTTGATTTTGTTAATGTATTTATCCACAACTTCCACAGTTTCTAATGACTTTTTCTCAACAGCGTTTAATCTATCATAAATAGATTGAAAGTCATCCTGAATATCTACTTTAGAATTAAACTTCGCTAAAACCTTTTCATATTGCTCTTTATACTTTTTAACCTTCTTATTATTTTTTAATAACAAAATAAAGTTTATTATAGTTATTACAAAAAGGATAAGTATTGCTATGTGTTCAAATTCTAACTTTTCTAATATATTCATCATGACTTTCACCTTCTTTTATATTTAATTTTATAGTTCTATTTCTAGCTTTTCTAGTATGCTTTCTAACCCTTCGTTATTGTAGTATTCGATAATTAGACGTTGATTTTGTTTTGAGGCATCTACTTTTACCTTCATACCAAAATACTCGCTTAATTTGTCTTCTACGGCTTTATAAAGGCTACTTTTCTTAGCTACCTTCTTCTTTTTCACATTATATTTGTTTGCATCTTCATAAATTAGTTTTTCAACTTCTCTTACTGTAAGTTTCTTTTCAATAACTTTCTTAGCAACTCTTACTTGTTCTTCTGCATCTTCTATTGTTAAAAGTGCTCTTGCTTGTCCTTCAACAAGTTTACCATCTAAAACTAAATCTTGAACTTCAGGAGTTAATTTTAGAAGTCTTACTATGTTAGATACAGCAGATTGACTCTTACCAGTTACTTTAGCAACTTCTGTTACTGTATACTCATCTAATTCCATAAGTTCTTTTAAAGCTCTTGCTACTTCCATTACATTAAGATCTTCTCTTTGGATATTTTCTATTAGCGCAACTTGTTTTCTCTTAGATTCTGTATAATCTTTAACTATTGCAGGTATTGTTTTAAGACCAACAATTTTAGCTGCTCTCCATCTTCTTTCTCCTGCTACTATGTGATAACCTTCATCTGCTTTTTCTACAATGATTGGTTGAATAACTCCATGTTCTCTTACAGAGTCTGCAAGTTCTTCTAATTTCTTTTCATCAAATACCTTTCTTGGCTGATTAGGCATTGGTTCTACATCTGTAACATTAAGTTCAACAACACTATCTAATACTGTTTTCTTTTCTTTAGTAGTTACACTTTTAACCTCTTCTATATCATCAAAAAGAGCATTTAATCCTCTTCCTAAACCTTTACTTGTTCCCATATTTTCCTCCTATGTTCTATTTGTTATTACTTAACAATTCTTTAGCTAGCTTCTTGTATGTTCTAGCACCTTTAGATAATGGATCATATATTGTAATTGGTAATCCATGGCTTGGTGCTTCACTAAGTCTAATATTTCTAGGTATCATTGTCTCAAACACCTTGTTTCCAAAATATTTCACAACTTCTTCTGCTACTTGAGTAGATAATCTAGTTCTAGAATCGAACATTGTCATTACAACACCTTCAATTTCTAAATCTGGATTTAAATTCTTTTGCACAAGCTTAATTGTATTTACAAGTTGTCCTAAACCTTCTAATGCATAATATTCTGATTGAATTGGAACAAGAACACTATCTGCTGCTGCAAACGCATTTAATGTTACTAATCCTAATGATGGAGGACAATCCATAAATATATAATCATATTGTTGAGTTTCTTCTAATTCTTCTATTGCCTTCTTAAGTCTTGTTTCACGTGCCATTAAAGGAACAAGCTCAACCTCTGCTGCTGCAAGATTTATGCTTGATGGACACACAAATAATTTTTTAACCACCGTTGGTTTTATTATGTCAACCATTTTATCTTCATTTATTATTACATCGTATACTGACTTATCTGTTGGTTGCTTTGCTATACCAACACCGCTAGTAGCATTACCTTGTGGATCTATATCTATTAAAAGTACTTTCTTTCCTCTTTCTGCAACACATGCACTTAAGTTAATTGCTGTTGTAGTCTTACCTACGCCACCCTTTTGATTTGCTATTGCTATTACTTTTGCCACAACTTTCACCTCTTTTGCATGTATTATATTACAATTTAAACAAAAAGAAAAGAGCAAATCTCTTTTTTTATAGATTTACTCTTTTCTTTTTTGACCCTTATACAATCATATCTTGTATTTACTTGATAGATTTACCAAAAACGGTCAGCTGCCAGTCATACATTCTCCTTAATGCGGAAGATAAGATTTTATCTTGCGGCCAAAGCCAGTCATAAAAACTCTCCTTAGGTTTCATAAACCACTCTTCATAGAGCTCCCGTATCAGTTGGTTGTATTCTTCGTCCCCGGCTTCTAACTGCCATCTAAGTTTTCTTGCCTGAATTTCTTCAGAACAAGTAAGGCCATGCTTACAGTTCACTTTTTTCTTCTTTGCCATACAAACCTCCTTATTTATTTAAATGTGGTAATTATATTTTTTACAGCACTATGTATTATACCATACCTTGTCAAGTTTTGCAAACTTTACTCCACAAAAGCCTTATTTTAAGCCTATAAAGGTTGTTTTTTTATCTTTGCAAATTGTCTTGGATATTTATCCTTAATATTATTTGTTTTAGTATATTCTATGATTGTTCTTCTAAAATATTCATTATTATATTCTAATTGATACTCATATGTATCTTTAAGTTTAAGTGCAAGTTCCACTACAGCTTTACTTACTTCCTTCATTTCTTCTTCAGTCTTATCTGCCTTCATGTATATACACTTTCCACCTACTTTTACAAATGGCGATGTTAGTTCCATAAGAACATTAAGTCTTGCTACAGCCCTACTTACAACTACATCGTACGCTTCTCTGAAGCCTACTTCTTTAGCCGTTTCTTCAGCTCTACCATGTACAGCTTTAACACTACTTAAACCTAGTGTTTTAATAACTTCATCTAAGAATATTATTCTCTTATTTAAAGCATCAAACAATGTAAATTCTGCTTTACCATTAAAATATATAGCAAGAATCATACCAGGAAGACCAGCACCTGTTCCTACATCAATTACTTTATCTCCTTCTTTAATATATTTTGCTACATAAAGAGAGTCTACAATATGTTTTACTATTACTTCATCATCCTCTGTAACAGCAGTAAGGTTTATCTTTTCGTTCCAGTCTACTAGTAATTCCTTATATGTATATAGCATTTCTGCTTGTTTCACAGAAATGTCTAAACCTATTGATTTAACTGCATTTACAGTATTTTCTATGAATTGTTCCTTAGTTAATTTCACGTGAAATTACACCTCTTTCTTACCACTTTGAGTTAAGTAAATTAATAACACAGATATATCTGCTGGAGAAACTCCTGTTATTCTTGAAGCTTGTCCTACTGAAGTTGGTTTTTGTTTATTTAGTTTTTGTCTTGCTTCTAAACTTAATCCTTTTATTTGTTCATAATCTATTTCTGTAGATAATTTCTTTTCTTCTAATTTTTTAAATCTATCTATTTGTTCTTGTTGAAGTTTTATATAACCTTCATACTTAACTTGTATTTCTACTTGTTCCCTTACAGCCCTTGGTAATACTGGTCTTGAAGTATCTATGCTTTCTGTAGAATCATATGTAACTTCTGTTCTTTTTAGAAGTTCTGCAAGTTTAGTCCCTCTATCTATTGAGCTACTTCCTAAAGATTCTAATAAAGCGTTTGTAGAATCATTTGCTTTAATTAAAGTAGATTTTACTCTTTCTAATTCGCTAGCTATTAATTCCTTTTTATTTACAAATGCTTGATATCTCTCATTGCTTACAAGCCCTACAGCGTGGCCTTTTTCAGTAAGTCTAAGGTCTGCATTATCTTGTCTTAACATTAATCTATATTCTGAACGAGAAGTCATCATTCTATAGGGTTCATTAGTTCCTTTAGTTACAAGATCGTCTATTAATACCCCTATGTATGCTTCAGAACGATCTAATGTAAACTCTGGAAGATTATCTATTGCTCTAGAAGCGTTAATACCAGCAATTAAGCCTTGTGCAGCCGCTTCTTCATATCCAGAACTTCCGTTAATTTGTCCTGCAAAATATAGTCCATCTATATCTTTATATTTTAATCCTAAAGATAGTTTTGTTGAGTCTATTGCATCATATTCTATAGCATATGCAGAGCGCATAAACCTACAATTCTCTAAGCCTGGAACGGTTTTATATAATTTCTTTTGAACTTCTTCTGGAAGAGATGATGACATTCCTTGAATGTACATTTCTCCTGTATTATCTCCCATTGGTTCAATAAATATTTGATGTCTTTCTTTATCTGCGAATCTCATTACTTTGTCTTCTATAGAAGGACAATATCTAGGTCCTACACCTTCTATATTGCCGTTAAATAGCGGAGAACGGTGTATATTTGATCTAATTTCTTTATGTGTCTCTTCGTTTGTATACGTTAAATAGCAGTCTATTTGCGGTCTAGACAATAATTCTTTATTCTCCTCATTCATAAAAGAGAAGGATTTTATATCTTCGTCACCTTTTTGTACTTCCATCTTAGATAAATCCATTGTTTTTACATTTATTCTAGCTGGTGTACCTGTTTTAAATCTTCTTAATTCTATACCTAAATTTAATAAACTTTGAGATAGCTCATTGGCCGGAAATACACCATCTGGGCCGCTTTCATAGGATACTTCACCTATTACAACTTTACCTTTTAAGTATGTTCCTGTAGCCACTACGACTGCTTTACAACCATATACCGCACCATTTTTAGTTCTTATTTCTTTAACTTTATTATTATCTGTTCTAATCTCTACAACTTCTGCTTGTATAATGTCTAGATTCTCTTCTTTTTCTAGAACTTGCTTCATATATGCATGATATTTCTTTCTATCTATTTGTGCTCTTAATGAATGTACTGCTGGTCCTTTAGACGAATTAAGCATCTTAGATTGTACAAAACATTCATCTGCAGAAAGCCCCATTTGGCCTCCTAAAGCGTCTATTTCTCTAACTAGATGTCCTTTAGAAGTGCCGCCAATACTAGGGTTACAAGGCATATTAGCAACTGAATCCATATTCATTACAAACATAGCAGTTGTCTTCCCAAGACGTGCAGCGGCAAGGGCAGCTTCTATACCAGCATGTCCTCCTCCTATTACTACTACATCATAATCTATATCTTTATATTCTACCATTATATATTCCTACTTTCCTAAACAGAATTTCTCGAATATCTTGTTTACAACATCGCTACTTGCATTCTTTCCTGTAATATTACCAAGCATCTCTGTAGCTTCTTTAATATCTATTGCTGCAACATCTAAAGATTCTCCCATTTCTGCTATTTCTTTTGCTTTTATAACGCTATTTCTAGCCTTTTCTAGTAAATCTTTATGTCTTTCATTTACTATTATTCTACTTTCTTCACTATCTATATTAGATATATTAAATATTTCTTCTATAGTATCTTTTAATTCTACAATACCTTCTCCAGTTTTACTAGATATACATATTATATTTTTGTGATTTCCTAGTTGACTTTTAATATCTTCAATCTTTTCACGTGAAATATCTACCTTGTTAAGTCCAATTATATACGGTTTATTTTGACCTTTGATTTTCTCTAGAAGCTCGATGTCTCTAGCGTTTAAGCCTCTTGATAAGTCTATTAAATATATTATCATATCCGTATCATCTATGGCCTTTAGACTTTTGTTAACACCTATAGCTTCAACCACATCATCAGTTTCTCTTATTCCAGCTGTGTCAGAAACATTAAGTACAAGATTTCCAATTATTAATGTTTCTTCTATAACATCTCTTGTAGTTCCTTCTATATCTGTTACTATTGCTTTTTCTTCATTTAATAACGTATTTAATAATGATGATTTACCTACATTTGTATTTGCTACTATAGCTAGGTTTATTCCGTTCTTTATATATTTACCATCATTATGTGTTTTTATTAATAAATCTATTTCTTTTTTAATTAGTTCTAATCTTTCTTCTAGTCTTTCTATTGTTATTTCTTCATAATCATATTCTGGATAATCTATGCTTACTTCTATCTCAGCCATAAGCGTTACAAGCATATCTCTTACTGTTTCTACTTTATCGTAAATTCCGCCTGACAACTGATTTACAGCCACTTTTGCTTGTGCACTTGTCTTAGCATTTATTACATCTATTATAGCCTCTGCTTTAGATAAATCCATCTTACCATTTAAGAACGCTCTCTTAGAGAACTCTCCTGGTTCTGCTATTCTCGCTCCATTATCTACAACAAGTTTTAATATCTCTAGTGTAACCTTTCTTCCACCATGACAGTTAATCTCGCACACATCTTCACCTGTAAAACTGTGTGGCGCCTTAAAGCATGAAACAAGCACTTCATCTACCATAGTGCTTGTAATATTATTTATTATCTTTCCATAGATTATCTTTTGATGATCTAATTTAGCATAATTCGTAAAGATCTTAGACACTATTTCTAGCGCCTTTTCTCCACTTATTCTTATTATATTAATTCCACTACTTGTACCACCAGTACTTATAGCCGCAATAGTTTCTGTTAACATAACTTTATTCCTTTCTCTTATAAAAAGTCAGCGTTTGCTGACCTTTTATTTTATCTTACTTTCTTTATTACTACTCTTCTTCTTGGTTCTTCGCCATAGCTTTCTGTTTTTACATCTGTTCTATTTGCAAGTTCTGTATGAATGATCATTCTTTCATATGCAGACATTGGTTCAAGTCTTACGTCTCTTCCAAATTTCACAGCATTTCTAGCCATTTTTCTAGCTAATTCTTTAAGTCTTTCTTCCTTCTTAACCTTGTAATCATTTACTTCTACAAATACTTTAGCACATTCCTCTTCTTCCTTTTGAAGTATTGAGTTTATTGTAGATTGTATAGCTTCAATTGTTTTACCTTTGTATCCAATTAAGTGTGCTGAATTTTCTGAAGATATTTTAACTATTACTTTTCCATCATCTGTAGATACTTCAAAAGTTGATGTATCTCCTGTGATTTCAAACATTTTAGCAAGTATTTCTTTAGCTTTATTTGCTGTATTCGCTAATTGTTCGTCATCATATTTTTTCTCTACTGTAAGTCTTACTTTAGCCATTTTACTTGAAAGTATTCCAAGCATTCCATTAGATGGTTCATCTATTACTAGAATTTTAACATCTTCACGTGAAACTTTAAGTGTTTCTAATCCTTTTCTTATAGCTTCTTCTACTGTTTTTCCGTATTCTTCTGTCATTCTTTTCATGTTATTTTCCTCCTATCATAATAGTGTTCTTCTTTAACATTAAATTTATTATTAAGTGTGTTATTATTTGAAGCACACTACCTATTAACCAATATACTCCTAGTGCTAAAGGCATTACGTATGATATGTAACCAGATAATATTGGCATCATTGTCATCATACCTTTTTGTTGTTCCATTTGTTCTTTAGTCATTGCACTATTTTTCTTATTTATTTCATTTTGTACTACTGCTAAAACAACTGATAATATTGGAATTAACAGTATTATTGGACTTACTCTTTTTGATTTGTCTTTAGCAAATACATCTGAGGGTTTCGCTCCAAAGTCTAGGCCTATAAAATCCATATTAATTAAGTCTTTTCTGTCTGCTATTTCTATTTCATATGCTTTTATTTCACGTTCTGTCATACTTTCTTTGTTTAGATATTCCACTGCATATTCTTGTCCATATTTCATCATTTGTTCCTGTGGAACTTGCATTATGTATGTAAGTGGTTGCTTTACTATTGCAAATATTGCAAATATTAATGGTATTTGAATTAACATAGATAGGCATCCACCTGCTGGGTTTATCTTGTGCTCACTATACATTTTTGTAAGCTCTTCTGCCATCTTTTCGTTATTTCCTTTGTACTTTTCTCTTATTTCTTTTTCCAAAGGTGCAACCTTTTTCATTTCATTCATTGCTTTTTCTTGTTTATATGTAACCGGGAACATTAATAATTTTGTTAATATTGTAAATATTATTATGGATAAACCATAGTTTTCTCCAACAACATTATATATCAATCTTATTAGAGCCCCAAGTATTTCAGCTATAAAATTTATCATTCTTTCTCCTTACTCTAAATGGTCTACTCCGCCCTTACCAAACGGGTGGCATTTCAACAGTCTTTTTAATCCTTTAAAACTACCTCTAATTATACCATATTTGTCAATAGCTTGCTTTGTATATTCTGAACACGTTGGATAGAATATACATTTCTTTCCAAAATGCTTTGAAATGTGTTTTTGATAGAAATTTATTAAAAAAATCCCAAAGCGTCTAGGAGCCATTTTAAGGCTTTTTTTATTCTTATCCATGTAACATGTTGTTTTTTATAAATAAATCTCTCATTTCGTCTTTTACGGCGTTAAAATCTAATTTATTTATTTCTATATCCTTTCTATACAAAATAACTATATTAAATTGTTTCAAAAGATCATTTTCTAGTAAGTGATAAGCTTCTCTTGCCCATCTTTTTAATTTATTTCTTACAACACTATTTCCATGTTTTTTGCTTACACATATTCCGAGTCTGTTTTCACATTCAATATCGTTGTTTTTCTTTATATAAATAGCTAATCTTTTCCCTGAAACATAACTTCCTTGTCTTAAAACTCTCTTAAAGTTAACGCTTCCTTTTAAAGATTTTGTATATCTCATTTTTTTCTCACCTATTATTATTCTAATCTATTTGGATAAAAAAATAAAGGCTTGCGCCTTTATTAAAAATATCCTATTTAGTTAATTAAGCTGTAAGTTTAGCTCTTCCTTTAGCTCTTCTAGCTTTTAATACTTTTCTTCCATTAGCAGTTTTCATTCTTTTTCTGAAACCATGCTCTTTCTTTTCTTGTCTATTTTTTGGTTGGAATGTCATTTTCATAATGTAGTACACCTCCTGTTAATTAGTCTACAAATTTCTGGTAAGATTATAACACTAAGTTATGTAAATGTCAACGCTTTTATAAATATTTTTTAATTTAAAATAAAACAGGCAGAAATACGATATTTCCGCCTGTTTACTACCTCTAAAAGATGTATTCATATGTTTCTCTAATTAGTAAATCTAAATCAAGTACCTCAGATTTCATGACTGGGCCCTTATATTCAATCACCTTATAGTTCACATTTTCATGTTCTTTTACGTCCGGATACACTTTAGCTGTTCCTTTTATAAGATCTAACACTTGTCTTTCGCCACTCTTATCAATTGTATGTGTCTCAGGCATAATAGCAAAAGATACATTTCCTACAATAGAAAACGTTATAAATTCACCCTCCCCTTGCTTGTAATTAAGAGATAGCGTAAATTCTTTGGCTGAATTACACAATTCCCAAAACGTTAATTTGTACTTACCTTTGCTGGTATGTACTGCGTATTGCCCCAATCTAAAGTCTTCGCATTCGAACAAATGCAACTTCCCGAGCCCTATATTGGGCATAAACTCTTTAAGAAACTTTTGTATACTCCTATGAGCAAATCTTCTCCTTATTTTTCTAAACATTTTACTACCCCCAATTGTAAGTAATATAATTTATTTTTGTATGTGAAATTATACAATTTCATAGCAAAATTGTCAACTTACTCTGTGGATAAGTCTATTTTTTCACACTTTCCGAAAAGTTATCCACAGAGTTATCCACATATTTTCAACAATAGTTATCCACAGGCTTATTTTAAGATTACATATTTATTTTACATAACATTTTTTGTTAGATTTTTAATTATCTTTTTTGCCCGAAACTATTGTATTTTTCTACATTTTCTGATATATTAATGCAAATAGTTATACCATGTTTTCAGACATGTTTTTTATCACATTCATTATGTAAAATGATAGTGCAAATTGTCTATTAAAACACGAGAAGTTATTCACACCTGTGGATAACTCTGTGGATAACTTTATAAAAAAGGGGTGAGTATTTTTGAGTGCAGATTTTATTAAAATATGGGAGCAAGCTTTAGAAGCTATTAAAGAAGAAATTTCTCCTATTGGTTTTAAAACATACGTCGAAGTAATGATACCAAGACTTTCAGATGAAAACACAGTATGTTTTTTAGCGCCTTCTAACTATCACATAGAAGTTATAAATAGAAAATATCTAGATCTTATTGCTAATACGCTTATGATATTAACAAATAAAAACTATATTATTACTTTTGAATCTAAAGAAATGGGCGGAAGTGAGGAAGATGAAGGTATTCCTGTAAATAGAGTAGAAGCACAACCAACTTATACAAAAGATGAAACTACAAAACCTGTAGATAATATAATAAACCCTAACGCAAATACAAATCCACAAGTAAACACAATGGATTCTGGATTAAATCCTAGATATACATTTGAAAATTACATAGTAGGATCTAATAACAGATTTGCGTACGCTGCAGCTAAAAAGGTTGCAGAAAATCCTGGAACTGCATACAATCCATTATTTATATATGGGGGAGTAGGGCTAGGTAAAACTCACTTAATGCAAGGTATAGGTCATGCAATACTTGAACAACATCCTAATCTAAACATTAGATATACAACTGGTGAAGGATTTACTAATGAGCTTGTAGCATCTATTATGAGCGAAAAAATAGAGAATGCATCATTTAGAAATAAATACAGAAATATTGATGTATTACTTATAGACGATATTCAGTTCTTAGTAGGTAAAGCTAAATGTCAAGAAGAGTTTTTCCACACTTTCAACACTTTATTCGAAAGTGGAAAACAAATTATACTAACAAGTGAAAAACCACCAAAAGATCTTAATATGTTAGAAGAAAGATTAAAAACACGTTTCGATATGGGCCTTGCAGTAGATATTCAAGCACCAGATTATGAAACAAGACTTGCAATACTAAAGAAGAAAAGAGATAAAGAAAGATATATGATTGACGACTCAGTTCTAGTTAAGATAGCAACTCAAGTTACTTCTAACATCAGAGAACTAGAGGGAGTTTTCAATAAACTTAAAGCATACACAACATTTACAAATAACGAATTAACAGATGAAATTATAGATAGTACAATTGAATCTGTATTAGTTAAAGGATCAAATGTTATTACTAGTAAGTTAATTATGCAAGTAGTAAGTAAGTTCTTTAATATAAAAGTAGGGGATTTGTTAAGTTCAAATCGTTCTAAAAACGTAGCATATCCTAGACAAATAGCAATGTATCTATGTAGAACTCTTATAAACATGACTTTTCCACAAATAGGTAAAGATTTTGGTGGAAAAGACCATACAACAGTTATACATGCATGTGACAAACTTACAAAAGAATATATGTCAGATCCAAGTACTAAAGAATTGATAGACGATATCAAGAAATCGCTATCTACCAAGGGTTAGAAGGTATTGTTACAAATTTGTTACAAAATAATTTCTTAATTATTACAACAAATTGAGTTATCCACACAAACCTGTGAATAACCTGTGGACAAACTGTTGATAACTTTATATTTTACAAATTATCCACAAAAAACATGTGTTCTGTGGATAAAAAGAACAAGTTATCCACAAAGTTATCCACACTCGGAATACCTTATTTTTAGGCGTTTGTTGGACTTATCCCCGTTATCCACAGCACCTACTACTACTACTACTAAATATATATAGATTATATATATAGTATGTATATATGGGGGAGTAAAAATTAATAATTAAAAATGGAGGCAGAAAAAATGAATTTTAAATGTAAAAAGGATGATCTAATAGTTGCATTAAATAATGTTAGTAGAACAGTATCAACAAGAACTACTATGCCAATATTAGAAGGAGTTCTTATTGAAACATATGATAATAATATAAAATTAACAACAAATGATTTAGAAATTGGTAGTGAATATATAATACCAGCAGTAATAGAAAGTTCAGGTAAT
>JAZOWO010000086.1:0-5797 GCA_045659265.1 Clostridia bacterium
ATGCGGGAATAGCTCAGTTGATAGAGCGTCGCGTTGCCAACGCGAAGGTCGCGGGTTTGAGCCCCGTTTCCCGCTCCACTAAGACATTAAACAATGTCTTTTTTTATGTCTAAATAAAATAGTGGATGGAAAAGTATATAGCAAGTAGTAACCACCATACATAAATGTGTATGGTGGTTTTGTTATATAAATAAAGTTAAAAATATTGATAAAAAAGAGAATATGTAATAGTATAGATATATGGTAAAAGAAAAGGGGAGAAACAAATGAAAAAAGGAATATCTTTAATAGTATTAGTAATAACTATAATAGTAATGATAATATTAGCAGCAAGTGTAGTTATAACACTTAGCAATACAGGAATAATAGATAGAGCAAGTCAAGCAGTAGATTTATCTAACGAAAGACAAGTGCAAGATTTAGCTTCGATGATTTGGGCAGAGGTATATCTAGATGAATCAAGAACGGATTCGATTGAAAAAGTAGTTAAAGATAAATTAGCAGATCAAGGTATAACTGATGAAAATTGGGATATAGTAGTATCTGGGACAGGAGTATCTGTTACTACTAAGAAAGAATCTGAGTGGCCAATTACTTGGAACATGGCGGAAATTACAAATAATATTTCAATAGATATTGGAGGCGGAATGCTATACAAAGTATCTGATGTAATGCCAACTGAAGGCCAGATGGCAGGGGCTGTAATATCTATGTCATCGGTTAGTATTATTTGCGCACCGTATTTTAATGAAGAGAACATAAATGTTTATGCGGCTCTTGATGAAACATCTACATACCAATTAATACTGTTTGTTGTCAAAAAAGCTGGAGCTGTATGTCAACAATTTGGAGGAATCGTTTTCGAGGAATCGGGAATTTATGTGGCAGATGCGGGTGGAAATTTAGAAGGCCAAGATGTTAATTTATCATTAAATATCCAAAGTGGAATCTATGAAGAAACAATAACAGATTCATGGAGTGAAATCAAAACATATGTTGATAATGGGACTTATAAATCACATTATAAGTTGGGAGATACGAAAGGAATTAAATGTTTAGATGGTCGAACCATTTTAGTGGAAATTGTAGCATTTGATGCAGATGCTAAAGCCGATGGGACAAAGGCGTCAATTACATGGATGACAAAAAATATAGTAAACACTGGTTCGATGAATTCAACAGATACAGTTGTAGGTGGTTGGAAAGATAGTGAAATGCGTAATTGGCTACAGAATGATTTTTATGCTATTTTACCAAGTGAGGTAACAAGTTCTATTGTGTTAGTAGATAAGACATATTATGATTTTGATACTCGCTCTACATTATCTTGTTTGGATTCTCTATGGCTTCCATCTCGTCACGAAGTGTTTAGTGAAGAAACTGATACAGGTGCTTATCGTGAAGCTTCGGGAGTAGATTATAGTAGCTATTTTACAAGTAATAAAATAAGAATGAAAAAGTATAATGGATTACCACTACCTTGGTGGTTGCGTTCTAGTACAGGATTTTCGAATAGTGGAAAAGGGTTTAGTTTTGTTGAGGAAAGTGGCAAAATGTGTGGTTCAACTTCAGCTACAAGGGCGAACGATGTTTTGGGAATTGTTTTTGGATTTTGTATGTAATTAAAAAAAATAACGGTATGAGCTTGTCATACCGTTATTTTTAGTTTTGTATTTAATTATCTTATTAAAATCTATATATCACATTTCTAAGTAGCATTAGTATGTAAATTACTACACCAATTGCAACTAGCACTGACATGCCTTTAAGCTTGAATTTAGGCACTTTAAACTTGAATATGAAAAAGAATGCTATTACAAGGAAAAGTGCTGTAAAAAGTATGCTAGCGACTGTCTCGAAGCGAGATATTATTGGAAATAGTAATGGAAGAATTAAAGCTACAGATGTAACAGGTAAGCCTTCATAACTTTTTCTAGCTTCTGTTGTTTGCTCTTGACGTTCATCTTCCATAACATTAAAGTACGCCAGTCTAATTAAAGCTGCTAGTGAGAAGATTGCGTAAGCAATTAATGCATACCATTCTTTTACACCAGTTGTATATACTATTACAACTGGTAGTATTCCGTAGCACACAAAGTCTGCTAGAGAATCTAGTTGTATTCCAAATTTCTTTTCTTTATCTGTTCTATCTTTTTTAGTTCTTGCAACTAGTCCATCAAACATATCGCAAAAACCTGCAAACATTAATGTACCTAGTGCAAATATTGGATGCCCTTCTATTGATGCAAATATTCCAAGTAGGCCAGAAATTAGGCCCATATATGTTAAAATTACAGTGTAATTATAATACCCTATCACTTAAGTTATCCTCCGTGTTTTGTAACAGTACCATTGTACACTTTAAGGAGGAATATGTCAAGAAATATAATAAGTGAGAATATGTGATACGATTAAAGTTAACATAACTATTGACAAATGGTGGGAAATAAGTTATAATAGTAAATGTAGACGCGAGTTTACAAAATTTATAATTAAATACGGAGGATGTGTAGATGTACATAATTGTCACTACCAACAAAGCACTGGCCGAGGAGGCAAAAAAAAGAGGAGCGAACGTTTATGAAGACGCTCAGTTGGCAACGCCGACAACAAAATTCGAAGCCGTAGCATACGGCGAAGGAGAGATGAAGGTTATCAACCTCATGAATTCGCTTGCAATCAAACCCAATCTTAAGGGTTACGATTACATCAAGCATATCATGACCAAGTGTGCGGTTGATTCCAAATACCACCACAAGAGCATGACCAAGATCATCTATCCTGAGTGCGCGAAAGAATTCGAAACAACTCCTTCCAGAGTTGAACGTGCTATTCGCCATGCACTCGAAAGAAGTTTCCAGGATGTCCCGGAAAGATATTTCCAGATTTTCAGAAGAGACCTGGATGAGCAGCCTACGAATAGCGAATTCATCAGCATGATGAGTCAGCATATTCACCAACCGGTTGCAGCTGTATAACAGCAAAAGCAAAAACCAAAATAAACTACGCAAACGAAAGGCACCCAGTCTTGGGTGCCTTTTAATGTACAAATTACAAGAAGATGAAATACTGGAGGAGAAATGTACATTCTTTTAATCAACAATGGTAGAATTAAGGACTACATCGGTAAACTTGGAACTACAGCCTTTATGATTCCTAATAGCATCAATGCTACAAGATATAACAATGAAGGTTTGGTAACTACTGTAAATCGTGGTATAGCAATAATTGCTTTGATAGACGGAGCAAAGGTTTATGAAACTGTGACCATGCAAGGATTATTTCCTGAATACAAAAGCAAAGAAGTACTTACGGATAAAATCATAGACGAGTTCTTCGAAGCGGTAGGAATTCGCAAAAATGCAAAAGGATATGACCTTTTGAAGTACATGCTTAAAAAGTATGTACAAGATGATACATATTGCATGAATCAGGTATGTGATGTGGTTTATCCTGAGTGTGCTAAAGAGTTTGGTATAAGCCCTGCAACCGTTGCAAAAAATGCAAAAGATCTCATCAAATACAGCTATGAGAGAAATGCACTTAAGTATGAAGTACTGTTTGAGCATACCGGTATTGCCCCGCTTAAAGAAGCACCGAGACCTAGTGAGTTTTTACCTGTTATAGGTGGAAAGATTCGAGACCTTATATACTAAAACAATTGGTCGAAATAAAAACAGACAACATTTATATAATGTTGTCTGTTTGCTTTTATTTAATTAAAACATCAAATAATAATTTATATTATTCTGCTCTAACAGTAATTCCAAATCTGTTGTTTAAAGATTTAACAATAGAATCTACTTTGTTGTTAATTTGTTCAGAAGTAAGCATTCCATCATCGTTAGAAAGTCTAAGTCTTAATACTATAGATTTCTTTCCTTCAGGGATTTGGTTTCCTCTATATTCTTCAATGAATTCTACTTCTTTAACTTTTGCTTTAATTGTAGAGTGGATATCTGCCCAAGTTGTAGCTTCATCTACAAGTAAAGATAAGTCTTTTTCTACTAGAGGTAGAACTGGTAAATGTTCGAATTCATTTGTTCTAGAAGCAAATGGAACAAGTAGTCCAAAGTCTAGTTCGAATACTGCTACATTAGTACGTTTAATTTTGCTATCCATCATTGTTTGAACTGATACTAAAGATAACGTACCAACCTTTTCTTCACCACGCATAATATCTAAGTATGCGTTAACATCTGCCCATGTAGGTCTTTCACCTTTTACAAAGTGTAGTCCTTCCATGTGAGTGTATTCTGCCATGTTTTCTATTATACCCTTAGCTTCATAGAATATAGCCTTAGCATCTTTACCAACTACAGAACCTGTTAAATATTTCTTATGTATTGGTAATGTTTCTTGCTCAGAAGAAGGATGGTATTCACCTTTTTCAAATACTTGAGCCATTTCAAACATTTTGAAGTTAGTCATATATCTAAGGTTTTTAGAGATAGCTTCTAACATTCCAGGAACAAGTGAACTTCTAAGAATTGCACTTTCTGGAGAAGGTGGAGTAGCTAATCTAATAGATTTTGAAGTGTCTATTTTAGCTGCATAAATATATTTATCTTCTATCCAAGGATATGTAAATATTTCATTCATTCCACATCTATATGCTAGATATTCTCTAAGTCTTCTTTCAAGTAGTGCAGTGTTTTGATGAACAGCATGTTCGAAGTTTACTGGAAGTGGTTTAGCTTCAAATGATTCAAAGCTAAGTAGTCTTGCTATATCTCCCATAACGTCATCTTTAAGTGATACGTCACCAGTAGATCTCCATACAGGAACTGTTACATGGTAAGTGCATCCATCGAATTCTATATCATATCCTACAGCTGTTAAAACTTTAATAATTGTTTCGCTTGGAATAACTTTACCAAGTCTAACATCTAAGAATTCTTGTTCAACATCAATTTTTTCTCTTTCTGTTTTAACAGGGTATACATCGTTATATGCTACGACTTTAGATTCAGGGAATAATTCTTTAAATAATATTAAAGCCATATCACGACCTAAATCTACACGTTCAGTGTCTATATTCTTTTCATATCTAATAGATGAATCTGTTTTTTCATCAAATCTTTTACCAGTTTTTCTAATAGTCTTTGCTGTGAAGTTTGCAACTTCTAAAAGTACTCCAGTAGTTTCAGGAAGAATAGAATCTTTCTTACCACCGCGGATACCAGCAAGAGCAAGTGCAGATTCTGTATCTGAGATTACTAAATCATCTTCTGTTAGGTCGATAAAGTTATCGTCTAAAAGAAGTAATTGTTCACCTTGTTTTGCATTTCTTACAACTATTTTTTCACCTTTAACATGTGTTCTATCGAAAGCGTGAGTTGGTTGACCTACTGCAAGCATAACATAGTTTGTTATATCTACTATTGCATTAATTGGTCTCATACCAGCATTTATTAATGCAGCTTTCATCCACATAGGAGATTCTTTTTCATATACATTTTCTATTTCAACACCAACATATCTCCCACATTTTGTAGGTTCTAATATTTCTACATTGTATTTAGGTAATGTAGTATCTATTTCTACAGTGTCTAATTCTTTTAATGGTATATCATATATACAAGATAATTCTCTTGCCATACCATAGTGTCCCCATAGGTCAGGTCTATTTGATAAAGATTTGTTATCTATTTCAATAACTGTATCATTCATACAAATAACATCAGCTATGTTTTGACCTGGTTTGCAATCTACACCTTTAAGGTCAACTATTGCATGATCGTTTTCTGGTGGGAATAGCTTGTCTAAGAAAACTTCTTCAGCGCCACATATCATA
>JAZOWO010000087.1:0-11059 GCA_045659265.1 Clostridia bacterium
ATTGATAAGACTATATTCTTTACATGCCCTATTAAACAACTCTTCTGATGTATATATTCTATATTTTATTTCCTCTTCTTCTTTTTTATCAACCGCTAATATATAATCTGCAAGTTTTTCTAATGTAGTAGCAACATTTGATTCAGAATATTGAGACCTATCTTTACCTATTACTATGTTAATTTTTCCATACTTTCTCTCTTGGTCATATACTTCATCAAAATATTCATGATAAAATTCTACACCGTCAACCATATACATTTCTAGTACTTGATTTAAAAAATCTATTCTTTCTTCACAGGTATCTAAGTTATAATTAAACTTAAAAAAATCGAATATACTTTTTCCATTTATTTTACCGTAAAAATGATTATTATTATCTAAATACATTTCGCACCCCTTATTAATTATTCATTTGAAACTCTTTTATATCTAAAAATTCTTTCCATCCAATCTTGCTTTTCCGTTTCTTCTATTAGCCATTCATCTATTAAATCTAAGATTTCATTCTCCAACATATCTTCTATAAACCATTCATCTAATATTTCTAAAAGTTCGTATCTTAATGCATCTTCTTCGATTTTATTTAGTTCTTCTTTTAAATTAATTTCCTTCATTGTTATGCCCCCTTTTATTTATTCGAGGATTTCTCCTCATACCATATTATATGCAATTAATTCTTCATTTGTTCCTTTTTTTTACTTTTTTTTGAAAGCTAGTGTTTTCAATGCCTGGTACGATTTTAGGGTTGTACTTTGCACGATTTTAGGGTTGTACTTTACATGATTTTAGGGTTGTATTTTACACGATTTTAGGGTTGTTATAGATACTAATATATAGATACTAATATATAGATACTAAAAGAATTATACTAAAACGGCGAGAGTTGAAATCAACTCTCTCCGAGTAAATTTTCTTTGAAATTTTCTTTTTTTAAAAAACCTTAAAACCTTTTTATTTTTTTTGTTTTTGTGATGGTCTATTAGTCCACTCTTCATAAGTTGTTAGTTCTAACATTAGAAATTGAGAATTGATAATTCTACCTTCTACTTCTCTTTTTTCATATGCATATTGTTTTTTTATTAGGTATAAATCTGTTAGCGCATCTATAATATCTGTTATCAACTGTAGATTTTTTTCATGTGACGTTAATCCTATCAGGCTTAATAGGTGTTCCCTTGTTATTTTTCTTTTTCCTTTTGCTAGTAAATATTTTAATACACAATATGTTTTTATCATGTTGCTATTTGATACATTTATTAGAGTTCTTAATATATCATCTTCTATTAATACATAATATTTTCCTTCTAACGATTTATTGCATATTAGATAAACTATTTCATTATTGAATACTTTTCTTTGTAAGACATAATTGTCTAGGTCTTCTAATTTTTTAATATTTCTTTTTATTGTATTTATTTTTCTATTTGATAAATCTTCTAATTCCATTTTGTGTTCATCTAATGTTGATTCATATAAATATTTCCATACGTTGTCCTCACTGTATTTACTATATAAATTAGCTATTCCATAGTATAGATAATTCATTTGTTTATTATCTATTACTCCTTTTTCTGTATTCATTGCGGTTTTTAATATTTTTTTATCACTCATTTTTTTTCCTCCTATTTTTATTGGGTAGTATTAAAACCACCCCTTCTACCCTTAATATATGAGGTAGATTTTTCAATTGTTACGTTTTGTTTTTAATATAATATGCACATTTAAGAAGGTTATTCATATATTATAGAGAAGTCTATTTTTTGGAGATAGGGTTCTCTCCAGATAGCCAAAATCCTTGCGAAATACCATTCTAAGACGTCGCAGATACCTTTTTGAATAAAGTATCAATGAGATAGAAATAAGGTATTTCCTACTTTATAGAGGGGTGATTTGTATGAATAACAAGTTAATTTATAGTGGATTAGGAATTGCTACATTATATAATATAAACAACATTATAGTCCCATCCGTTATATTAAATCCAATTGTAGGCATTAGTATCATTGGGTGCGGTAGTTTATATGGTATCTATAGAATAGCAAGTAAAGATAGAAGAGAACATAATCGAATAATAAAAGATGAAAGAGAAAGATGGAATGATTTTTGGAAAGGAACGGGAGTTAAAAATAAAATAGATGAAATTCCACAATTGATAAATATATGGGAGACCGATAATGGAAAAATATATTCATTTATCAATCCAATCGGTACATCAAGCAAAGATTATGAAAGTAGAGAAATAGCCATAAAAGAATTTTGTGGATGTAATAGGGTAAATTTTGAAGTTAAAGAAAATTTTTTAAATATAAAAACAATAGAAACCAATCTACCTAATTTTGTACCATTTGTATTACCAAAAAGAGAATCAGATGAATTGATAATAGATTTAGGAATTAATGAAGAGGGGAAAATGGTTAGGATTAATTTTAGCAAGGTTCATAGCTGGTTGTTTGCAGGTGCTACAGGTTCGGGAAAATCAGTTTGTATCCATAACATTCTAACACAACTGTATTGTAATTATTCTGATAATACAGAATTTTATATTTGCGATATGAAGAAAACTGAATTGAATAATTATAGGAATTTAAAGAATACAGTTGAATATGTAGATGAAGTAGATAAAGTAGAAGAAATTATAGATAAATTATTAGAAATTACCGACGAAAGGCATCAATTATTTATAGAGAATAATGTTAAGAATTTGCAACAGTACAATAATAAAGTAAGAAAAAATAAACGCCTACCTAACATCGTCCTATGTATAGAAGAATGTGTAAGAATAGTTTCTAATAAGCAATTACAAAATAAACTTGCAGAATTAGGCTTTATAGCAAGGTCAGCAGGGATTATTTTAATAATGACTATTCAGAGAGCAACAAAAAATTTATTTTCGCCCGATATCAAGGCATCATTATTGGGTAAGATAGGATTTAAAACCGTTAATAGAATTAATAGTCAAGTGATAATGGATGATACAAGATTATTTGAAATAAAAGAAAGAGGAGAATGTGTAGTAAGCTGTGATGATATTTCGGTTGGAGAGACAAATGTTAAAGTAATGTATTTAAAGGAAGATAAAATAGATACAATATTAATGAAACATTGTGAATATAAGTAGATAAAATTTTATCTACTTTATTGTATCAAATAGATAATTAATTACATATATATAATATATAAAATAAATAAAGGAGGAAATAAAATGAATAAAGATAAAATAATATCTGCAACAATAGTAACAATTGCTACAACAATGATTATAGGATACCATGCATACGAAGTGTATCATAGAATAAGAGATAATTATATAGAGGAAGAAAATAAAAAACAAATAGAAATAGTTATAGAAGAAGAGAAAAATGACACTATTGAAATACCATTAGAAACAAAAGAGGAAGAAACTATAGAAGAGGAAATGAGTTTAGAAGAATCCGTTGCTTATTCTATAGCAAATGATAAAGATTTTGTAAATAAATATAATAGAATGGTTGCATTATATAATGATTGTAATGATTTATTAATGCATAAAAGTAAAAGTTATATGTCAGAAAAGCACGGTGAGCTAAAAGATATGAAAGTTGAGGAAACAATTGAAGAATTAAATTCTATGGAACTTGCATCAAGTCCCGCTTTAGATAAATTAAGAAGTGATATGAAAATGAATTTAAAATTTTCTTATGGGGATGATGATGTTTTTGAATTAATGCAAATAATAAATAAACAATTAGGAAATAACTGGTAACATAAATTGTTATAAAATCATATAATAGAGTAAGGAGGTGAGATAGTGACTTTTCAAAAAACTATTAACCGCCTAGATGAAGTCATAGAAAATAGGAGTGAACAAAATGAAAACTAAGAAATATCCTTATCCTAATCTAATGTTTGTAAATAAATTCACTTATGATAAATTAGAAGCATTTGCATCTGAAATAGATTTAATAAAATTGCATTTAGATTTGAGATGTTTAAGGGATTTTAAAATAGTTGTGGTTGATGGAATAGAAAATGACGAAGTTTACTTTTATGTAAATAGATTTAAAGGAGGAGAAATAGTTTCTTATAATTTCAAAGACTTATTGAGATAAATAATTAAGGAGGATTACAAGTGCATTTAAAGAAGATTCCAACAGAATTAAGAGACAAGATAATAGCGGTTGTAGTTGCATTTGTATTATGTTTAGGTGCCATAATTGGTAATCAAATGCAGAAAAAAAGAATAACAGATTTAGAGAATAAGCTACAACTGAAATATCAGCTAGAAGACCAAAGGACATATGGATACACGGAAAGTTCGATTTCTGAAAAAACAATTGTAGGAGAATTTAATAGATTACAAGATTATGCAATATTAAAAAATTATAAAATAACAATGACACATACTTATCATTATGATAAAAATGGTGTTTTAGGCATTCATAAAAGAGGAAGATTAAGTGGAAGTGCTACTTGCGTTTATGATATAGACGTTAGATTAAGCGAAGCTAAAGTAGTTAGGGATAAAGGTGTTTTTATAATAACCTTGAAAAAACCTTTTCTAAATCAAGAAAGTGTTCATATGGAACAAAATACATTATTAATAAATCATGATAGGACAAACATGAATATCTTTTGTGGAGATAGAGAAGGTTCAGAGATAATGATGTATTTTATGAATAGCTTTAACACAAGTGCAATTGATAAGTTAAAAGATTATTATGAAACAGATTACCAGCAAGAAAAATTAAGAGCAATTGCAAAACAAGAAGTAGGTAATCTATTAAAAAGCTTAGGAGTGAATAATTATAAAATTATAATAGAAAAATAGGGGGAATAACAATGTACACATTAAGAATATTTAAATTAGATGGAGAATTTATAGAATTAAAATCAAATAATTTAAAAGGTCTTAAAAGAACAGCAATTTCTTACAATAGAGAAGGTGCTTCGGTTGAAATAATAAAAGAAGTCACAGTCTATAGAAATGTGCAAATGAAATAAAAGTAGGTGGGGAGAGTAATGAATAAAAATATTAAAAAGGCACTTGTAATAGGAGGAAATGCAATAATAATATCTAGTATGTTGGGGTCGCCTATTGATTCCAATGTATTAGATGCAGCAAATATAAATAATGAAGTAGACATAGTAATAAGAGCAGGAGAATATCCTGATAAATGCGGAAAAAGATTAGTAGGAATAGATGAAAATTTTAATATCAATTGTCCTATAAGGTATGATAAAGAAACAGGTTATCATGTTCAAGAGTATGATTTAAATTATTTGGTATCTCTTAGGATAGTTGAATATTTAAAAGAAAAAGGTGTTAATGTAGTTCTGCAAGAGACAAAAGATAGAACCGAAGATTTGAATTCGGCAGGTAGAAAAGCTAAAAAACTATCTCCTAAAATATATTTCTCGGTTCATCATAATAGTTATGACAAAAATAGCACAGGGCTTTTCTTCATGACCAATGTAGGAGATTCTCAATCCGCTAAATATGCTAAGAATATGTCAAATGCAATGACCGATAATCCTATGTTAATACCTATTATGGAGAATAGGACTAATGTTAATAATTATATAGGAGAAATGAATCAAAGAGCAGGTAAGGTCAACATTTTAGGCGAATTTGGGTTCGCCTTAAGCAATCCAGATGAAGCGAAAAAATGTGCCGATGAAAAACAATTAGATTATATTGCAGAAAAGATAGGAAATGAATTAATAAAAATATTAAAAGAAATAAATAATTAATGTAACAAATAAACAATTAATTCCATACAATATAGTATAGGAGGCGAGGAAAAATAAAAATTACTTACACTCCTTATGAAGTAGCTTTTATATTTTACTACAAAAGAATGTTAGAGCCGCACTTGAATTTAGTAATCTTTTTAGAATCATTAGAAGAAGAAAGTGGAGAAGAGATAGATTTAACTCAAGTTTGTAGAGAATTAGATAAATTAATTAAAAAGGGAGAATGATATATATGGAATTATTTTACGGATTATTAATGGGAAATAAAATAGAAAGAAAAATATTAGAATTAGATAGATATAGTAAATTAGTTTATGCAACATGGAATGAAATATTAAAAGAATATGCTGTAGATGAAACAATAGATATAGTAAAATTAGTAGGAAATTGTGAAAGATGTATATATGATTATTTAAAAGATATGAAAACTTTATATCAAAGTTCAAGATTTTTAGATGATAATGTAGAAGAAATAGGAATATGGATAAATGAATTTTTTGGTCTATTACCTTCATTAGAGGTAGAGACAGTAGTACATTTAGTAATGGAAAGTGTAATAATGGAAGTATTAGAACCAATTGTGGAAGAATGTTTAGCAACTGAAATAACTATAGGAAATTACTACAATAATTAAAAGGGGAAATGTCGAGTGAATAAATATCAAGAACAGTTATTAGCATTAATGAAAGCAGAAAATATAATAGTAACATTAAGAGATAAAGCAATGGCTAAAAATGATTCAATAGCGTATAAATGGTGGTGTGGAAGGTTAGAAAATCTACATGACCTTATGGAAAGAATAAGAGAAGGGTATATGGAGGGCAGATAGTATGGATGCTGAAAGAATAAAAAGAGAAATAGAACAATTGGAAAAAGATAGAGACGAAGTTATAGCAAATGTAGAAGAATTCTATAAAGATAAAATAGATGATTTATTAGGATTAAACTTTCCTTATAAAAAAGGAGATATAATAGAAGATTTGGATGAAGAATTCGTTTATCAAGGTTTTTATGATGGATATATAATATTAAAAAAAATAGGCGAAGAATGTGTAGCACCGTGGCAATGGTTTGAAGAATTTTTCAATAAGGAGGAAGATTAATAATGTTAGCAACATACGTAAAACCAACTAGAATGGAAACAACAGTAGATGGATATGAGTTTGAATTAAAGAAAGATGGTAAATACGAAGTAATGTTATACAATGGTGAGTTTTGGGTTGTGGTGTATGATGGATGGTATACACATCCATTATGCACTGTAGAAAGTTCATATTATAAAAATAATTTCTATGTGGAGGGGTAAATATATGAGTAATAATCTTTGTCATGAATGTCACTGTAGAGAAATAGAGTTTATAATACAATGGGGAGACCATGGATGGAAAATATTCTGTTGTGATAGATGTGCAAATAGAATAAAAAATAAATATACACTTAGTGGAATTCCTTTTAAAATGATAAATCACGATTTAAGAGAAAAGACACAAAAGAGAAAATGTGATTGGGTAGATTCATATAAAAAAGATGATGATGATTATGTTGAAAGAAATTGGGAAGACTATCCTGACCATTACTGGGAAGAATATTAAGGAGGGATAGATATGATAGAAATAAAAGTAGGAGACGTAATAAAAGTTAAAGGTAAAGAATATAAAGTATTAAAGTATAATGCTGGAACTTACAATCCCATATATGCAATGTCGGCGGAGGGTGATACCCAATCCTTCGCCTGTTGGGAAGTAGAAGCCTGGAAAAGAGATAATTAAACGGAAGGTGATTGAATGAGTTATCGAAATGTTAATTATAATAATTTAAAGTCTAAAAGAAAGAAAAATGAATATATAAATGAACTAATAGATGCTTATTGTCCTCAACTAATGATAAGTAAAAAAGAATTTAAGAAAAAACATAAAGAAGAAATAGTTGAGGTATTTGAGAATTATGGATATACAAAAGCAACTGAAATGTACGTTGTCGATGGTATAGTAAGCGCCTACTGGTATAAAGACCCAGTATGCTACAAAACAGAATTAGATAATTTAAATTATTTAGAATTTGATGAACGTTTTGATAAATTATTCGGTCAAGACATAAAACATGACAAAGTATTCCTAAACAAAATGAGAAAGTTGAACAACGCAAGAATCTGTAGTCAATTATAAAAGTATCAATGGACGAATAAATAAAAGGGGAAAGTGAGGTGATGCAAATGTACCTTGACATTGATACTATGTTTGAACATAGCAAGATGTTATTTGAATATCTGACCACATATAGAGGTTATAATGCTTTTCTTATAGATGAAATAGATGGAGCAAAAGTAAAAAAATTAAAAGAATATATTGATGTAAACGATAGAATTAATGCGGTTAGATTATTTATACAATTGGCCAATGAGGCAGATTTAATTCGTTCAGAATATTGCTATAATCATGCAGATAGACCATATAAATCAAACTTTAGACAGATAGCAAAAGACCTTTATAGAGAATTAAAAGAATCATGGATACTCTATGATAAGGAACTTTCATATGTAGCATATTTATTAAGGTGGATATCTACAAGTAGTTATCATCAAATAAAGGAATTCTTAATAAAACGTTCAAGAACAATGTATTTATACAAAGGAATACCTTTAGATGGCGAAAGTTTTTACTGTGATTACATTCCATTAGAAGCAATAATGGACTATTGCGTAAAGGTAAGCTGTTATTACATTAGAAATATTAATAAAGATGAATAAATAATAATAGGTTACTACCCCCACATATAGTAACCTATTTTTTTTATGCTAATTTCTTAGCAACTTCAATTGATTCAAACTGGAATCTCTCTTGTACCTCGATGCACTTATCAAATCTTAGTCTTTTGCACATATTTAGGAATCTTATCTGTTCATTCTTGTCTTTCCATACCAATCTAGGCGATTCATACGTTTCTGCAACAGGAATTAGCCATTTGTTTAGCTTAAAACGGCAAAATTTATAGTTTTTCACTAAAAATACGTCTTTTTTGCTTGAAAATGCAAGTTTTTCATCTAAAAATACTAAAATTTGAAGGTTTTTAACGTTTTTTTCATCTTTTTTGGGCATTTTAAACACGATTTTAACGTTATATCTCTTCCAATGGCTTATTTTTAAGTCTTTTTCCATAGTAAATCACTCCTTTTTATCGTAATAAATGCTTAATTAGCAGCAAATATCATAGATTTTAGCATCAATTTTACCATCTATCGGTATGCTGAACCCTTCCATTTAGAAGGCGAACAGGCATAGCATAGACAACTAAAACTAATACCTGCATCTATATATTTATTTACAATTAGCATTTATTAAGTTATACTCTTATCATATGAAGGGCGCACAAATATGTTACACTTAATTGATAATTTGAATTGATATTTTAATTGGATATAATGGGATTATCATATTGGACAAGCCTTTTCTTAGGGTTTTCAATGTTTTTTAAGTACCTTTAACCGCCTTTAAGCACCGCCCTACCGCTACCTATCCCCACTACACACAGTCTGAATGCACACAATGGAAATATTTACATATATTATAGGGGGTGATATTATGAGATTAACTAATAGGGACATAGAGGTAATAGAGTTTTTAAAAGAATTTAAAGTATTGTCTACAAGTAATTTGGTGCAACTGTTTGGATTCAACCAGCCTAATGCACATAGGAGAATGAAGCAGCTAATGCAGGAGTTCAAGGATATTAAAAAGATGGACTATATAGCAACGGATAATTTTTATAGTAACAATTATAAGAGTATATTGAAGAATGAGAATGTTTATTACTGGAAGAGAAAGAGTAAATCGGTGCAACATGACTTATTGATTAATAATTTTTATTTGACATTAATGGAGAGAACAAAAGATACTGATATGGAAGTTATAGAGTTCAAAAGGGAGCACAGGATAACAGGAGATAACTTTACAATTATAGCAGATGGTTACATTTTGATTAGGTATAAGGGCAAGGAGTATGAATATCTGTTGGAACTAGAGAACAACAAAGACTTTAACTATAAGAAGTATTATAGGCTAGAATCAGAAGGCATATTAGTACCACCTGTTATCGTATGCACAAACAGGAGAGTTTATAATCATTGTAAGTATTTAGAGACCATAAAAATCAAACTCGATGCAACAAACATAGGTATTTTAATAGATGACATTAGGAATTTAGGTAGAGATTATGGCTATAAGATTAACTTCTAAGCCGATATTTACCATATTTAGAAGTATTTATAGGTGGAAATAAAGCAAGGTAGATACATACCCATTTATCAGTATGTTTATAGGGGTGTATCTATTTTTTTATGTACATATATGGCCGTAAGGTTTTTTAAAGCTTTTTACTAGCGGTTTAGTCTATCTTTTCCCATTTCTTTTTTATTTAACTTTTTTGATTTATTCATAGAGTTTATTTAAAAAAGTTTTTACCCACAATTCCCTTTTTTAATAAAGTAATTTCGGAAACTTTTCGTCACTCTATATTTAGTCTGGTACTCTACCCCACTCCTCTCCTCTCCCCTCCCCTACTATACGGAGAACGTAACTACCCCCCCTATAGATTGGACAAGCTAACCTAGAAACGTTGGTATTTCAACGTTTTCGAGGTATTAAGCTAATTCTAATATAGCGTGTTTGGCCATGAATTTTAGTTGCGTGGATAAAATTTAGTTGTGTGGAATATACTACGTTTTGTCGAATCGTGAAAAATTTTGTCGAAGTTTTATGAAACTGGGGGGCATGGTAGCTCGTTCTCACACAACGTACTACCATTCTAAAAATTTTAGCTTATACGTCGCGCTTGTAAAAAAAATATTTTTTTCTTTTTTAGCTTTTTTAGCTGAGTGGGAAAAATAATCAAAATACAATAAAGCTAAAAAATATTTTATAAAAAAATAGCTACTAAAATTCTTTCCACGTGAGAAGAATTTTCCATCAATAAAAAGCTAACTGAGAATTTTTATCAACTAAAAAAATTTTCCCACGTAAAAAGAATTCTTAAAATTTTCCCACGTGTTTTTATTGATAATAATTCTCACGTAAAAATAGTTTTTATTAAATAAGAGAGAAAAATTTTTCCCACGTGTTTACTGGTGGCCGTGTGCATGAAGAATTTTTTCCCCGTGTTTTTTACTTAAATAAAAATAAAAATGTTATATTTTTTATAGAAAAAAATAAAAAAAATTTTCCATCATTTTTTATAACATAAATAGCTTCTTAAAATTTTCCCACGTGTTATAAACAATATTTAAAAAATTCATACCTCTTTAAGTTATTTTATTTTTTTTATAATTTAT
>JAZOWO010000088.1:0-7502 GCA_045659265.1 Clostridia bacterium
TTTAGTTCGCCAGTTACTGCCATATCTTCCTTAGATAAATTATCTGGTAATTCTATAGCTGCTATATCTCTTTTTATTTCTTCTATATTTTTCTTTAATTCTTCAAATTTAGTTATAACAGCAGAATCCACTTTGATTAGCTTGTCCGTATCTACACCTAGTTCCTCCGCTTCTTTATATAATTCTTGTTCTTCTGCATCCGGTTCACTGTAATATGCTTCAGCACTAGATACTCTAGCAAGAGTCCTATCCGCTCTTTTTAGCAAATCTTCTCTACGTCCTCTTTCTAGTTCTACTTTTCTTTTTCTTTCTTCGTCTTCAAAAGCTATTTTATCTTGTTCCAAGCCTCTTTCTATTTCTAGCTCTACAGTTCTAAACTTATCTTGAAGAATAGCTGTCATAGATTTTTTAACTTCACCAAACGACATTTTTAATTCTGTTAATTCATCAAAAAGCTCACTTTGTCTATCTATCATATACGCTAATTCTTCGCGTTCATCTTTAGTTTTCGCACCTCTTAATGAAGCTACTCTTTCGCTCATAAGTTCAGTTTTGAAACTTAAATCTTTATATCTTGCTAAACTTTCTTCAAAGTTAAAGTTATCTATTGTTTCTTGATGTTGTTTTCTTTCTTCTTCTGTTATATTGGCAAATTCTTGTTTCTTTACATTTGCACTATATCTAGTAACTCCATCTATATCTTGAAAACTATATGCTTCTATTCCTTCTACTTTACTAAATGGTGATACTAATATTTCTGATTCAGATACTTGAGTTTCATCTAAAAACTCATCCATATGTATATATGGCACATCATTTAGGGACATGGTAAATAACGCACCATTTCTGTACTCTGTAAAACGCATAGCTATATCTCTATCTGTTGTTGTAGATAAAAATCTTCCACTCATGCCTTCACGTCTTAGTTTGTCCACTTCGTCTCTCGATGTTCCTCTATATACAGTGGTTCTACCATCTCGTGTTTGCAAACTATATTTGTACATTGCTGCGTAAAGTTTTGTTAAATATTCTGTATTGCTTTCTATTCCTTCTTTTGAAAAGTCTATTAACCAGCCTTTAGATTGTTGAGCATTTATTACATCTGGATCTATATCCAAAAGTGCATTCATACTAATATGAGCATTAGATATATACCTTCTTACCGCCCCAATCTCTTCTTCTGTTATGTCTAAACCTCTATAGTCTGTTTTGTTCATTTATATCCCTCTTATATTATTACTATTAATTAGATAACATTTTTGTATCCGTTTCAATATCTTGCTTACTCATTTTTGCAAAAAATCTTACTAAGAAAGATTTTTTATATCCTTCCATATATTTATTTGCAACATTTTTAGATTCTAAAAGATTTTGTTTTAACCTTTCGATTTCTTGCTCTTTTTTGCTTAATCTGTCTATCATTTCTTTAGACAATTGTTCTTTTTCTTCTACTAGTTTTTTGTTTTCTTCTTTAGCTTGTTCTAATTGTTGTTTGTCTGCTTTTTCCTTAGTTTGTTCTAGAATTGCTCTAGTCGTTGGAAACTCAAATACTTCTTCTTTGCTTTCCTTTAAAGGATTTGGATAAAACATTTTCTTAACGTTTAATAACATTGTTGTTTCTATATCTGTAGAATTATCTATTAGCGGACTACTATTTACTGATACATTTTTGCAAGCAACTTCTCTTAAGAATTTACTTCCATTTTCTGCGTTGTTTGTAAATATTGCTGCACTAAATCCAGCAGAATTTAGATTTACCATCCCTATTGCTTCATCTAAATCTAATACTTCTATACTTTCATAAAATGGCAAATTTATTCCACTTTTAATATATACATCTATGTTAGGATTTGCATCTAATATTTTAACTATTAATTCCATATTAGTTTCATCCTCTATGTATATATCATAATGATTGTAGCCACTAGAAATTACCTCTACTGCAGAAGATAAGTTTATTTTCTTTCTAAACTCTTTATCCCCCAAAGCCACTACCTTTTTAATACTTGCTGTGTTAGATAATAATTCCTCATATCTAGTTGTAAATATTCTTTGAACTAATTTCTTATCTATGCTATATGCCTCAAACACTCTTCTAATTAATACAAGTAACATATCGTTTGTTCCTTGCATGTAATTAGATTCGCTAGAAAATACAACTGCATTGTGTGTTAGAATGGCTTTTAATACCATTTCTAACATCACATATGTGTTTCCATCATATACAACACAAATTGTTCCTAATTTGTCTGTTTCGGAGCCTATCATATAATTTATTTCTTTGTTTTTATTCATAGAGATAACTTTTCTATATTCGTCTTCCGAATTTTGAAAAACATCTTTTAATCCTAAAAGTTTATTAATATTAAGTTCAAAACCATTTTCATTTGCAATATCTATTTTGTTTGCTTCTATTAAACTTTCTTTACTTTCCTCTAATAGATCAAAAATTGTGTCTACAACTTTTTTTCCGTTTAAAGTTATATCCATAGTTGAATGTGCATAAACAGCATCACTTAACATTTCTCTTATGTTGTCCATTATTCTCTAGGCCCCCTTTCTTCATTTTCTTTCTTAATTATTTGAAGTAGTTCTTCTACTTTCAATCTATCCGCTTCAGGTAAGCTATCTATATCTAATACTCTCTTACCATTTGCGGTTATTTGTCTTAATGTTTTCTTTAATTGATAATCTATATGCTCTCTTGCCTTCTTTTGCTCTTCTTCTGGTAGTTCTTCACTTATCGGTGCTGTTAATATGCTAGCCATTTTTACCGGACCGACATCTTCTGCACTATATACTACCGCCATTCTTGCCGTAGCAGCAACCTTTGTTGTTTCAGGATCTATATAATATCCCCTTGCAATTCTTGACATAAGCTCCTCTGGCGGTGTATTTACACCGTCTTTTACAACAGTTACATACTCCAAGTCATCTTTTCCAGCTGCAGTTTCCATCTTTTTCATCATTGTAACAGTTGTCACTGGTAGATTTGAACTATCATATACAGGAATTGTATCTTCATGTACATGTAGATTTTCTAAATTAGAATTTACAATTCCTTCTCTTTCGGCAAGTACATATTGTTCTCTTGCATCTGTGTATGGATGTGGTACCCTTCCGCCTGTTATAACCCCACGTGGATTTGAATCTCTATGAACTTCCTCATCTGTTTTTATAGCACTAGCTATATCGTTATATCCAAGACCTATAGTTACTTTTCCAAGCCTTAAAGCTTCATATTGCTCTTCGGTAATAGTTCCTGCGTCTAGAAGTTCTCTATATACTCTTTCATCTTCCTGCATTAAATCCATAGTAGCTTGCTTGTATACTCCTAACACCGCTCTTGTTAATCCTTCACGACCTTCTTCCGGATGTTCTCTTTCATATGTAGTAAATATCTTGTTTGGTATTTCTATGTTATCGAAACAACCAGTATATTGGTTTCTCCAGAACCAGCTTTGTGCTACTATTCTTCCTTCGCTATCTCTTACAACAAACACTCTACCATCTTCAGATAGTACACTATGTTCCATACTTGTTTGTCCTGCGCCACCAATTTCTTGGCAACAATCTGTTAATGTTCCAATAGATAAAGCTAACGGATCGTCGCATCTTAACATTTCATAAGTATAACCATCTTTTTCCCCAGCAACTCTAGGTATACTTGAATAGTCTCTCATTTGACCTTCGTTGTACATGACTTGTAGTCTATCGAAGTCCTGTTGACTATACCCTGCTATTCTAGCTTGTTCTGCTAACCCTTCATTTCCTATTTCAACGCCATCATAATTATTATTACGTATGTATTCTGCTGCAAGTTCTAAAGTTAATGTTCTGCCTGCATTGTCTCTTGTTATTTCAGAAAATCTTCTTTGTATTAATGCAAGATCTTTTGTATAATCCGGATTAGACATTATTTCATCTTGATGTTTAATAAAGAATTCTACAAATTTAGGATCGTATTTCATATCAAAAGAGTCAAACATTTGATGCGCTTTGGCAGGTGTTAATACATTACTTACATTCGCCGCTTCTAATGCTAAACGTATATCTGTAACTTTTCCATCTGCTAGCTTCTTTGCTTGTTTTTGGTCCACCCCCTCACCACGTTCTACAGTTGGCGCTTTATATGTATATCTTCCATCTTCACCTAGTACATAGGCTTCTTGGATTAATGCAAGTTTTTCCGGATTGTCTGCAAATTTAGCCATAACTTTTTCATAATCTTCAGTCGAAATACTATCTGGTGGAAGTGTTAACATATCCACTACTCTTTTATATCCAGCATCATCACCATGGAATGTTCCCATTGCATAGGCTAATTTTAATATAGCTGTTTTACCATCATCGTTAAAGTTAAATCTATCTATTCTTGCTAGTTGAGACCATTTCTTACCATTTGTTAAAAAAGCGTCCATTTCTTGTTCTGGAAAATTAAGCATTACTGTATGGTGTGGTATAAATTTACATCCCGTAGCATTATACCAATTTCCTAAAGTTTGTTCTCTGTGAAGCCCTACCATTTTATCTAAACTTTCTGCACTTCTCCCAGATAATTTAATTGCATTTTCTGCACCTAACACTTCAAATATTCTTGAATATTCACCCGGCATCGCTCTTTGTATATTTTTACCTTTTAAATACTCAGACCATTCAGGATGTTCTTTCATTCTGGCAAATGTTAATCTGTAATTAGAACTATGATGGTTTTCGTATCCATCTGTTGTACCATAATAATCATCATAGAAATATAGTTTTAATTCTTCAGGTGCAGCTTCTGATAAAAACATTTCAGGATGTTTTTCTTTGAAAAAGTCTGGTGCATCTTCACTATATCTAATACCTCTAGATAGTATTTCACTCTCTACTTTAGATTCCATTTTGCTAAGCAGTTCTGGCAAACTTTGTATCTCTGCCATATGAATACCATCTCTTCTTTTATTTAAATATTGTATTGTTCTAGCATTATCTACAGCAAAACTTAGCACTTCTTCACGAGGAACTAACTCTTCTAATACTGAATAAAACTCTCTTGTTCTATTTTCAAAATATATTAAAGGTCTTTCCAAACACATATCTAGATGCACTCCACCTAAATATCCCGCATACTCAGGATGTTCTACTAAATCTTTTAGTTCTATTTTTGTAGTATAGAATTTGTCCTGTAATTCTTGTGGAGCATCATGTGATATAAACAACTCTGGATTTTCTTCTCTAAAAGGCCCTTCTAAAGAACGATAATCTAATTTTACTTTTGCATTACCATCTGTTGTTCCGTAGATAATTATTCTGCGCATTACTTCATTAAACTCTTCTCTAGTATATGGTCTATCTCCCGCATCAAACGGTTTTATATATAAGTTAGCGGGATTATCAAACCATCTATTGCCTGCGTAATGTAAATATGCCGTATTTATATACTTTAAATTTTGAAAATCGTTTGCTGAAAATATTGGTCCATTTTCTCTTTCAAACTCCATAATAGGAGTTAACCCAAATTTTTCAATCACACCAAAAATGTTTCTAGCTTCAGTTCCTTGCATTAATTCAAAAGGAATAAAATCTAGTAATGTCTTTTCATCTACCTCTTCTAGTAGCTTAGGAATATACTTCTCACTCACAGTCATGTTAACTTCAGATGACCATTCCAACAACTCTGTTAAAGAAGCGTAATTTAACGCTACTTTTATATTTTCTTTACTAGCTCCATGACCTATGAAATACTCACTTAATTTTTCTTTGTTTTCTTCTACAGTTGCATCAATTTGTATAATTTTAGATACTCTTACCATTTCAGCCATTCCAGAATCTAATAATTCTGGCATGTTGTCTAATATATATCTATATTTTTCTTCAGTAAGTCCTGATTCTGCTACAAACTCCCTAAATCTTCCGTCTAATCTTGAAAAACATCTTTTTCCAGCGAATATCTCAGGATTATCTTGTATTTGTTCTAATGTTAATTTAGATTCATAAAAAGCTGTCGCTAATTCTTCTTCCCCTTCAGGGAATTCCACTATGTATTCAGTCAATCTCGTTCTTGTTAATTCAAGGCCACAATATTTATTATATCTCTCACTATTACAATACGGACTTCTTAAAACATCTTCAATCTCACTTACAATTACATTTTCTATTTCTTCCGCCGTAGATTCAGGTGTTAATTCAGAATCTTCTATAGCACGAATTAATGTATAATCTAATTCCTTATACGCCTCAATATTTATATTTACTAAATTATGCATTCCAATTTTTCTTGCCACTTCTTTTGCTCTATAGTGCAAATCACCTACCGTTACATCTCCTGCTAGATTCCATGTAACAATATCTTCTAATGTCAGGTTTCTGCTATAGTATCTTTCTCTTACATCCTCATCTGTTATATCTGGTCTAAACCCATTACGTCTAGCTCTTTCTCTCCTTACTTTAGGAGAAAATATAGCCGCCACTCCACTTCTAAATCTCGACTTATACAAACCTGTTTTTCCTAAACTATATTTACTCATATTAACCTCTTATTTATTCTTTCTTAAACACGCTCTTAATCTTATTTATTATTCTAGTTATATATCCTTCTTCAGATTTCACAATAAGCGTTAAGGATATACATTTTCTTCAGTATATTCTATCATTTCATCTTTAAACATATTTCCAACTTCACATACATTTATACAAGATAAATTATATCACATAAGTTTATACTTTTAGCAAGTTTTAATCCTACTTTTCTAAATCTTTTTTATTCCCTTTCATTTGACAATTCTACCCTCGCCCTGTATACTTTATGTATTATGAAATTAGAATATACAAACGTAGAATCTTCAGGGTATATGACCGTTTTTAATGTTCTTAAAAACGAGTTTCATTTATCTGATAGATTAATACTAAAACTAAAAAGAGAAAAACAAATATATATTAATAACAAACCTACTCATGTAAAGAAAGAAATTACGCCAGGTGATAATATATCTGTAAATATTTCTTTTACAGAAGAGTCCGAAAACATAGTAGCTATACAGATGGACTTAGACATTCTTTACGAAGATGATGGACTTTTAATTATTAACAAAGGGCCAAACATGCCAGTCCATCCATCTATTAACCACTATGAAGATACGCTTTCTAATGGTGTAAAATACTATTTTGAAAGTATTGGATTAAAAAGAAAGATTCGTCCAATTAACAGATTAGATAAAGATACTTCTGGAATTGTTCTTTTTGCAAAGAATGAGTACATACAAGAAAGTCTTACTATGCAAATGAAAAACGGTACATTTAAGAAAGAATATCTTGCGCTAGTTAACGGATGTTTAGAAGAATCTCCTTTAACACTTGTAAAAAACATTAAAAGAAAAGCCGAAAGCATTATTGAAAGATGTGTTTCAGATGATGAAGATAGTGAATATGCAGAAACCATTTTTGAAACAATAAAAGAACTTGATGGTTACTCACTAATTAAGTGTATTCTAAAAACAGGTAGAACACATCAAATACGTGTT
>JAZOWO010000089.1:0-19712 GCA_045659265.1 Clostridia bacterium
TTACTTAAAGGTGCTGCTTTGATTGGTGGTACTGCATTTAGCGCACAAGGATTATATAATTCATATAAGCTTGGTAGTAAATGGGACCAAATGGATGAGAAAGAGAGACATAGTACAGTAGGAAAATCTATGGGTTTCGGTACTATTGGTGGAGCATTACTTGGTGGACTTATTGGTGGATTACCTGGAGCTGCAATTGGTGCTGGTTTAGGTGCTGCAATTACTGGTGGTATTGATAGTGCTATTGCAGATTATAATGGAGATAGTGCAGTAGCTTCAATTACAGCTGGATTAGGTGGTGCTGGTTTAGGTGCTGCCATAGGTACTGTTATAGGTGGACCTTTAGGTACTGCTGTTGGAGCTGCTATAGGTGGTGCGGTAGGTTTAGTAGCTGAAGATATCGGACATTATTTTGCGGCTGATGGTGGTGCATTTAGTAATCTTAAAATATCAACAGAAGATTTAAAATGGGCTACTGAGCAAGCAACAGTTGCAATTCAAAATGAACACGCAGCTTTATATAATTTAAAATTGATTGAAGAACAAACAGGCATAAATGCAAAAGAATTATATGATGCAGTTCAAAGTGGAGCAATAAGTTATGATAACCTAACATCATCTCAAATGTTAGCTGTTGATGCATACGCAGCTTACATCAAAGCATCTGAAGATGCTAAGATAGCTACAAAAACTTTGACAGACTATAAATTGGCTCAAGAATTCCAAAATGCTAAAACTACAGATAGTTATGGAACTTTAGTTCAAGCTATGATAAAAGCTAAAGATGATGGTATTTATACAGAACAAGAATTAACAGATAGATTGTCACAATTATATGCAGAACTAGATGATAATAGTCGTGAAGTATTCTTAAACTCTATACCAGAAAGCATGAGAGAAGGTGTAAAAACTGGAGCTTATGATTATATGTCTGGTTGGGATAAATTTAAAGTTAATATGTCTAAAAAGTTTGATGAGTTTAAGACCAAAGCTACAGATGCATTTAGTAAAATTAAAAAGGCTGCTGCTGAAACTTGGGAAAGAGTTCAAAACTTATTAAGATTTAAAGGCTTTAAAACGAATGCGGAAATAAATGGAGAAGGTGAAGTATCTGTTGATGTTGAGAGTTATGATGTTGGTACAAACTATGTACCTAATGACCAATTAGCTCTTGTTCACAAAGGTGAAGCCATTGTTCCTGCTAAATATAATCAAGGAAGGGCTTATACACCAGGATATTCAGCTCAAGATAATTCTGGACTACAAAGTGTAATGCAAATGTTGGTTGATACAACTGACAGATTAAACTCAATATTAAATTCAGGAATACCTGTTACAGGAGAGTTCAGACAACGTGGAAGCGACTTGTACGCTACTGTTGAAAGAGCTAAAAGTAGTAGAGGTATCAATGGATTAAGTGACGTATCTTTTGCGAGATAATTATTCACATTTTTGCAATTATATAATATAATATTAACGAAAGGAGAATTAATATGGCTTACTTATTTTTATTTGATAACGAACCAATGCCAGAAGGACCAAGTAACGGTTATGGTAAGGCTCAAAACCCAGCAAGAGGTTACTTAGAGCAATCTGAGCAACTTGTTAAAAGTACTAGAAATGCTAAAGGTGAGCTTGTTGCACAACCAATCGGTAAAAGAAGATTAGTCAAATTCGACAGTTTAAAATGGCCATATCTATCTCGTGAGCAGGTGAAGTGGTTAAAACAAAAAGTGGCTAACTTCACCGTCAACGTCACATATTTCGATTCAGAAAAGGACGATGTCATAACAAGAAAATTCTATTTTGGAGATATGTCAGCTGAACCTTGTGATTGGGATAGAAGTGGTAAAATAATGATACCTACTTACTATAAAGACGTAAAAGTTAATATTATTGACTGTGGATTTTAGGAAAGGAGATTTACTATGGCAATATTTGAACAGAAATATTTAAACGTACCTACTAGAGGTGAGGGATACCTAGACATAATGATGTATGTACCTGACGAATCTGTTGAAATAGCCAATGTTACATCTGAAGACCTATTATCATATTCTAATATTGATAGTCTAAAAAATATAAAAAGTTATACAAACACAACTATTGCTACATTAGAAGAGAATATGTGGTTGCTTGATGGAGCTTTCATAAACCCTACATCAGGTAGAAGATATGATGGTTACATCAGCAACTCAGTCTCTGACGCAGAAGGTAATTTTGAAGTTAATCCAACTATAAATTTGGAATTGGCTAAAATATCTAGAGTTGAGTATTTTTCAATAATACTTAATCCTGCGGTAAGAAGCAGTTACCCTAAAGAAGTTAAAATAGTTTTGTTTGATTCAGAAAATCAAGAGGTAGGGAGTTTTTCAAAAGATATATCTGAAGAAAAGTCTCTACCTAATTTAGTATATGAGATAGGAATGGATGACATAGCTAAAATTAATATTGAGTTTATTGGTACACAATATCCAAACAGGAGAGTTAGAGTATCTACTGTAATGTTTGGTAAAGTATTAACAATAAATCAAGATGATATACTTAATAGTGAATATGTAGATAAGTGTAGTTATGTTGCGGATAGCATACCTACGAGAACATTTACATTCACACTAGCTAACTATGATAAAAAATATAATATAGATAATCCAGATAACACATACCTAAATCTAAATAATGATACTAGAATATTAATTAGAAATGGATATAATGTTTCTGGATACACAACAGATGCAGATGGTAATGGAATAATAAATAATCCAGTAGGATTAAAAGATATTGTGTGGGATGACTGGAAAGAATTGAGATTGCTAAATGTAAGTACAAGTAGTGATGAAACGTGTACATTCGAGTGTGGTTCAATATTAGATATGTTAACAGATACCTACACAAAAGAAAGATTTAGTAATGATAGAAGTGTAAGAATGATAATTAACAGTTTGTTGGATTCTGTTGGATTAGCTACTGACATAGTTGAATATAGCTATGATGATTTAGGTAAGAATTATGGAGACGACTACTATATAAACACAATTATTACAGAGCTACCTATTAGAGAAATAATTCAATTGTTGGCATTCAGTGTTGGTGCCACATTATTAATACAAGATGACGGAACTATTAAATTTGCAAATCTGAACTTAAATAATCCCGCATCATTCACACATCATCATTCACTATCTTACAGTGACTTCGCTACTGTTCCTGCTGCGGAACAATTGAAATACACATCAGATATATCAATACCTAAATATAATTCGACTATAGAAACTGATGAAAGTGTAATTCAAACATCTACTGTAACAGCTTATGAAACAGAGATAAGTTACAGTCCGTGTGTTCCAACTGGAGCTAGGGTATCAGAAGAAGATACTACTGGAGCTAGTGTTCAATCATCTGATTTATATGCTTCTAGAGGATTCTTAATTATGAACTTACCTGAACAAGGAGAAGTTAAAGTTGAAATAGTTGGACACAAAATTAATACGCACACAACACAAGAAAGAACTGTAACCAAAGATACATTAATAATAGATACAAAATTTATAAAAAATGACCCAAGAGATGCTAACGGAAAAGAGATAATAAAATCTAAGTACGCTAACTGGTATAGTAAAAAGTTTAAATACGTAATGGATACCAGAGGAGAACCATTAATAGATGCTGGAGATTATGCAGAAATACAAACACCATTTAGTGAAACTAGAGGTGCTTACGTATTAGAAAATAGACTTATCTATGATGGAGCGTGGTCAGGAAGTATGGAGGTGATTACAATTGACAGTTGATTGGATAGAAGCAATTTACGATAGAACCAACATAGATGTTCTAGAGGTTGAGAGTAATCCCTCACTAGAAAATGCAGTTGGTTGTTATAACGCTAGTGACTTGAATCGTATTGAGAATAACACGAGATACGTTATGGAGAGTATGTTAGAAAAAGAAATAATACATGCTGCTCCATCTCTAGCAATAAAAACTAATTGGATAAATACAGAGATACCTACAAGAGAAGATATGGATAGAATCATAGGTAACGTAATGAAACTAATGGAGCTATCTAATCCAATAATATTTGAGGATTTAAAAGTTATATATTCTGGAACTCAAATGAACTTTATATTAGCTAACTCAATAGAATATAACTTGGAGTTAATGAAGAATCAACCAGAATTACCAGTTCAACGTTGGTTGTTAACTGTTGAAAATGGAATCATAGTTGAATATGAATCTAGTAGTGCAGAGTTAGCAGAAGATGAAGTTGTACATATAGAAGGTATCCCTTATGGAGAATATGCAGAATATATGACATTCCTTCATTGGTCAGGTAATGCAGATGACTTACAATACGTAGGAGAAACAAGTAAACAGAACACAACTTTCACTATGGTATATCACGACAGTGATAGCTATTCTGTAAAACTTACCGCAAATTTCGTAACACGTATCCCTAGAAAGTTAACACTTAATGGTGGTGTGATTGTCGAAACCGAATCTAGTACAGGTACGTATTATGCTGGAGATGAGATTCTAATTAGAGCTAACTTAGCTGCTGACGGTAAAAGATTTTATGAGTGGCAAGGTACAGAGGCTGCACTAGAGAACATAACTGGTGGTACAGAGCCATCTACATCTTGGTTAACAATGCCTGATTGTGACGTAAACCTAACATCTTTCTACATAAATGCAGGTAAGCATGCAGTATATATAGATAACAAACTATATGATTGGTATGATTACAAAGAATACGTATTCTTATATCCAGAATCACGTGGTGATAAGTGGTCATTTGCATATTGGAGTGGAGATACAGGTTACTTAGAAGACGTAACTTCAAGTTCATTTGAGATGCCAGACGTAAATGTATATTTTTATTCTAACTGGACATATAATTACTCATATAACACCGTAACTATGATAGGTGGTAAGATAAATGGATTGACAAAAGGTGAAAACTTACGTGAAGGTAGTGGTCAAACAATAGTGGCTGACACAGCACCAGAAGGATACGTATTTGATAAATGGGTGATTGAAGGTGTTGGTGGATTTAATCCTGTAGAAGACATAGAGAAAGCTACAAGTACATTCTATGTTGGAGATGGTAACGCAATACTTACTGCAACCTACGTTAAAGCTCACATCGTAACCATTGAAAACGCTGGAAACACAGGAGAAACAACCAGTGTGTTAGTTGGAGAAGGTAAAAAATATATCATAGATTCTACTGAAGTACTAGCTGATTATATGTTTGATTATTGGAATAAAGATGATGCTTTATTCAACTCATATCATCGTGTTGAAAATATAGTCATGGGTACAGAAGATGTTAGATATACTGCGGTATATAGAAATAGAAATTATTATACTTTAACCGTTGTTAGTGGTTCTGGTAGTGGAACATATAAAGAAAGACAAGATGTAACTATTACAGCAAACACACCAGGAGCATTAGAAGCATTTAACAGTTGGTCAGGTAACTATTATCGTATAAATAATAAATATGCGACGTCTACCACAATCACAATGCCTAGCGAAGATTGTACTGTAACTGCGATGTATGACGGCAGAATATATCATAATGTAACAGTTAATAATGGTAGTGGAACAGGAACTTATTATGAAGGTCAAACAGTAACTTGTAGAGGAGACCAAGCACCTGATAGTTGGGAATTTTCACACTGGTTAGAAGGAGAAACAATAGTAAGTTACGCAAATCCATACCGATTTGAGATGGGTACATCTGATAGAGAGTTAACTGCTGTATATAAGGAGATACCTTACTTCACATTAACGGTTATAAATGGTACTGGTTCTGGTACATTTATTAGAAACTCACAACCTAGAATAGCTATGGACCCAGCTCCAGAAGGATACCAATTCCTTATTTGGGAAGTATTAGAAGGTGATAGTAATGACGTGTACCAACCTCAATCTGAAAATACTTATATTAGAAACTTAGTACATAACGTTACTGTAAAAGCTACTTACCACATACCAAATACAGAAATAAAATATACGCTTACTGTAAAAGGTAAAGATGGTCAAGTAACAACTTACAACTATCCAGCTGGAGAAGAAGTTAATCTCTATGCTGATGCACCAGATGATGGATACTATTTCTACAAATGGACTGGAGACAATAGATACCTATACGATAAATACGCCGAAAAGACTGTACTTATTATGCCAGCACAAGATATAGAACTTGAGATGGAATATAGAGAAGAAGGTTATGTAACAAAATACCACGTATATATCGAAGGTGGACAGGTACGTACTGAATATAACGAGGAAACAGGCGAAGAGCGTTGGGACATACAAGGCGAGTTCGAAGAACGTGAGGTAGTACCAATTAGGGCTACCAACATAGATGCTGGATGGGAATTCACTGGATGGGTAGGTACAGATGACACTGGTAAATCAATCACAACTGTTGCAGACATACTTGATGATACAACAACTGTTACAGTAGAAGATTTTGACATAGAGCTTAGTGCTGGAATAGCTAAAAAAGATGAACACGTATTAACAGTATATGATGGTGAGACATCTGGTTCATATTATGAAGGATATGGAGTAGCAATATACTTTAAACTTAAAGATACTGAAACTACAAAATATGAATTTAATAGATGGTCTGGTGATGATATAGCATATTTAAAACTTATTGATGGTGGTTCATTTGATATATTTAAGTCTGGTTCTACATCAGATGATGCACAAATAATTAGTATGCCAAACAGAAACATCACAATAAGAGCGCTTTATGATACATACCACAGATTAAAACTTAGCAACGGTACAATTGGAGATACTGGATTAACAGAAGAATTCTATAAGCAAGACGAACAAATATTAATACACGCAGATGAAATAGAAGGACTTACTTTCTCACATTGGTCTGGTGATACGAAATATTTAAGTAATAGAAGAATACCTAATCCAATAGTCACAATGCCAGCTGGTTCAATAAACCTAAAAGCAGAGTATGTAAATAAAAATAATAGAAACGATATTGCTTGCGTAGATACATATTTATATGATATAACTAATGTAACAACAGATGAAGTGACAGTTGTATCTGGAGACTTAATTATCGGAGCTTTAGTCTTAGATAATGTTGGTCACCACTACGTAGTAACTAATATAGAAGGAGATACATTGACTATCTTCAGATTAACCCAAAAAGGAGGTACAACAAATGGCTAATAATATTGGAGTAACATCTCAAAAATTACCAAGAGTAATTGGTGAAACAATGGAATTTGATACTACATCTGAGTTAGAGTCCATAACACTCATAACAGGAGAAATGGATTTGGGTTGTATGGTTTTCGATGAAGATGGTACAATAGGTGTGTGTACAGGTTTCACTAGAGATGAAGAACAAAACCCCATCTATACGATAGAGACTAAGTCTTTGAATACTGAAATAGATATTCAAAACATTCTTAATCAAAGTTATTAGGTGGGGGTATCCCCCTCACCAATAATAAAGTTTATTGGAAAGGAGGGTGCAGGTGAAAATGGAAGAGATTTTGATGAGTGTAAATTTTTCTAACTTGGGTTGGGAAATAGCATTACCTCTAATATTAATTGTTGCAGATATATTAACAGGATTAATCCAATCATTAATTAACGGTGACTTTAATAGCTCTGTGATGAGACGTGGATTATATCATAAAGCATTAGAGATACTTGTTATTGCCTTAGGCTTTATGTTTCAATTTGCTTTTAATGCTCCATCAATTTCATGGGGTGTAGTAATATACATAGTAGTCATGGAAATTGGAAGCATATTAGAAAATCTAAAGAAAGCAGGTTTAGATTTAGGACCATTAGGTAAGATTCTAAAATTAGCAGATAGAGATACATTTCAAAAAATTGTAGATGATATTTCTCACGACATTTTAGATGGAGAAAATTCACAAGAAAATTCGAAAAAATAATTTACAAAAGTGTAATTTAGATATATAATATCTAAGGGACAAATCATAGTTTTATTTTTGTAGTAAAAATAGGCTGAAAGTAGTTCAATTTGATAAAAATTGGGCTACTTTTTTTGTATTTTTCGTATTTCGCACGAGAATCGATTTTAAGCGATTTGACCCCATAATAATATAACTTCATTACTCAAAAATTTAAAAGGCTTAAAACTGATTTTAGAATGTCACTTTTTTAGCGTTCCTGATAAAATTTAATTATTTTTCAAAAAAGTGTTTACAATTTTATCATTATGTGATATAGTGATAAAAATGAAGTGAGGTGATAAAATGAAAGTTGAATTATATGACTATCAAAAAAATATCATAAATGAAATTTTACAAAAAGGTGATACATCAGTTGCTCTTTTCATGGATATGGGTACTGGTAAAACACTAACATCACTTGGATTATTTGAAAAATATTTTGAACGAGGTGAAGTTAACAAGTTATTAGTTATTTGTCTTAAAAATAAAATACGTGATTGGAAAGAAGAAATAGAAAAACAATTCGAAGACTTTGAAGATTTTGACGTAATAAATTTTGAAAGTGTTTGGAGAGCAAAAAGAGCTGATTTTTATAAAAAATTTATTGATGAAAAGACAATGATTATTATTGACGAAAGTCAAAAAATAAAATCATATAAATCAAAAGTCACACAATTTTTAATGGAGTTAAAATATCAAACTAAATATAAAGTGTTATTAACAGGTACTCCACAAAATCAACAATATATAGACTATTATCCACAAATGAGATTTATAGATAGTGAAACATACGATATTGACCACAAACATTTTAGAGCAAAATATCTAATTGAAATATTAGATACAAATAAAGGTAGATATTTTTATCGTATTGTTGGTTATAGAAACGAGGGTCTATTGAATAAAGCTATTGTAGATAAATCATATTATCATACGTACACGAGTGATTATGATGAACCTAGAGAAATTTATGAAAACATAGAACACTCAAAGGATGCACTTAAGTTTCAAAAAGATAGAGTGTGGATTGACCCTAAGGGAGAAAAAGAGGATGTACTTGGCGACAGTGAGATGGCACTTAGAATTTATATGAGACAAAGTTGTTCTGGATTTTTACGAGACATAGACATAGAAAGTCCAAAAGAAGAGTGGTTAGAAAACTTTTTTGAAATATGTCCTGAACGTGTTGTAATATTTACTAACTTTGTTAGAGAGATAGAGAAGATACGTGAGTTATGTAAGAAAGTTGGTAGACCTTGTAGTGTTTATTATGGGGCAGAAAAAGATTTAACTAATTTTAAGAATAATAGTAATGGTGTAGCAATAGTTAATTACCAGAGCGGTGCAACAGGAATAAATGACTTATGTATTGCACATTATGGAATATTCTATTCACCAACGGAAGACTATATATTATTTGCACAAGCTAAGGCTAGGTTAGATAGAATAGGACAAACAAAACAACCTGTTTTTTATTACTTAAGTACTAGAGGTAGCGTTGAGCAAGCAATATATAAATCACTTAAAAAAGGTGAAAGCTTTGATGTAGATATGTTTGATATGTGGTTGGAGGAAAAAGGTTATGGATGTTAAATTAGTAGAAATTAAAGGTAGCTATGAACAAGTTGCAAATAGAGCAAGAACAACAGTAAATAAAACAGAGTTAGGTAAAGACCCATCAGAAGCGTTTAAAAGAAAAATTTTGATGGCTGAGCATAGTCCAATAAGAAGTTTAATTTATTGTTTCAAAATAGATGATGTTAAATCTTGGGTGGCAACACATTTTGTAAGACATCACGTAGGAGTTGAAAAATGGGTAAGTACACAAAGAAGTGATAGAACTGGTGTCAATAGAGACGAAGCTCCACAAGGAACAAAAGTTAATATGGAGATGGAAGCTAATGCACAAGCTATGATTAATATGGGAAGAAAAAGACTATGTTCTCAAGCAAGTGCAGATACTAGAAAAGTTATGCAGGCTATGAAAGATGAGGTAGCTAAACAAGACCCATACTTAGCTGACATTATTGTCAAAGAATGTGTATATAGAGGTTTTTGTCCAGAGATGCAAAGTTGTGGATATGATAAAACTCCTACATTCCAATTAGAATTACAAAAATATAGAGACACGATTAAGGTTGGTGAGCAAAGTGGAAAAAAGAATACCTAATACTGATACTACATATTGTATTAACAGAACGTGTGAAGATAAATGTTGGAGACATGAAAGCAATTATGATTTTAATATTAATAAATTGTATTGGTTTACAGATGCTTGTATAAAAACTTTTGGTGAAGGTGGAAATGAAAATGAATAGAGATGAATTTAGAAAAATAAAAAGTTTCTCAAAAGAAGAAATGGAAAGATGGTTAAGTTACGATAGAAATATGGTATATAACACACTACGTAAAGAATTTAATGATATGTATAAAGATGAATTAGACTCATCAGTACAAAACTTTTTGGTGGCTATTGCATATACATTACATTTCAACGAAGACTTACATCTAACAAAAGATGAGTTAGCTAGTTTTATGAGTGATTTATTTGTGTCAGTTGAATTATTTAGAAAAGGTGAATATAATCCAAAAGACTACGAAGACCAATTAAAAGAAGATGGAATAACATTCGATTATAATTATGATTATAGTAAATTGTATAGAGAAAAAGATACTCCACATAAGAATAAATGTGATGCTGCAATAAAATACATTAACGACAATTGTGCTGATGATGAAAATTGTAAAAGAGTTAAAACTATTTTGGAGGACAACAATGAAAGTATTTAGATTTATGAGTAACGAAGAATTTGAAAGATTTAATAGGGGTGAAAAACTATTAAATTACAATAAACATTGGAAAGAGAATAAGACTGACTCAGAAGGCTTCTGCTTCTTTGATTTGGAAGATTTTAAACCAGAAGATGCTATGCATTTCTTAACTGGTATCGTACCTCTAGATATATGTGCTGTATTTGAGGTTGATGAGAGTTACCTAAATAAAAGTTGTGGTAGGTACGCTAAGCCATTTCAAGGATTAACTGGAGACCCGTTAGTAGATTTACTTAAAGCTATAATGGGTCAAACCGAAAGTTTTGATGCAAAAGAATATTGTACAACAGAAAATTTCAATAATGAGAATTTCAAATTGGTAAAATACACAAAAGAGTGCTATAAAAGCTGGAACTCTGAAGGAAAAGAAAATTTTAATTGGGAGGACGTAAAATGAAAAAAGATTTAGAATGGTTCTGTATGGAATGGGATATGTCAACAGAACGACCTTGTGTAATAAACGTAATGTATGCTATAGACGTAAATGATTTAAAGAAAAGATTAAAAAACAAAGAGATAAAAAATTATAATGAACTTAGAGGCTATTTAAAAAAAGAATTTATGTATCGTTTTTGGTGTAAGTGTGAACATGAAATAGTAGTTAACTCATGGCCTCATAGAGACCGCTCTGATGAAAGAAAAGTTGATGTTTATGCTCAAATATCACCAAATCTAGATAGAATAACAGAGTATGTAATAAGAGAACTAAATTTAGATTTCGAATATTCGGGAGATGACTATGACCATACTTTTGGATTAGAAGGAGGTTTGTTATGTTAACAGATGGATATGGATACGTATTAAACGGTAAAGCTACCTACATAGATATAGCAGAAAAACTTAGAAACAGATTACCTGTAATTATATGTTGGACAGATGAACTTGGTTGGTGTGAAAATATACTATTTACATTTGGAACATACCAACAAAAAGAACCACTTAACATATTAACTGGATATCATGCGATGCAACCAATAGAAAATATGTTATTTGTTGCTACAGACACAGGTTTCGCAGGATTTGACGTAAATGAAAATGTTATATCAGAAAGTTATATAGCAGAGAAATTAAAAAGACACACAGGAAACATAACAACGGAAAGACTTTCAGTGTTGATAAATAACATAAAACACACACTACATAATATGATAATTGACCCAAAAGCGTATGATTTTGATTTCAAATTTAAAAAGATGGAGGTAGAGGAAGATGGATAAATTAGAAAAATTAGGATATAAAAAATCTGATAACCACCCTACTCCAGCAGGACCAGGGGAATGGACAACACAAGACGAAAGACAAATCGATTACTTAATGAAAGATGATGACGGTAACAGAGAAAGAATGATAATAATACCTAAAGAGCGTGTGGTATGGGTGTCAGCTATAAAAGCTATGAATGGTAAAAAGAATAGAATACCAGCACCATTATCATTCGATGAAGTTAAAGCATTATATGATGTTGTAACTAAATTGGAGGAAGAATATGAAACAGATGGTATATAAAAAAGAAAGATGTAGAGAGATATTAGATGAAGGTACATATAAAGGATTTAACTATGTTATATATAGTTTAGGTCTTCATCCAACAGCATACGTAGAGATACCAAAAGAGCATAGATTATATGACGTATCTGATGATGAATTGGACTACATAGATGTACACGGTGGTATAACATATAATTCAGACCACTTACCTATGCCAGATGGAACAAATAAAGATGGATGTTTTATTGGTTGGGATTATGCACACTGCTATGATTACAGTGGAATATATGAAATAGCAGAATTACCAAGTGATAGCTCACTAATGAATTCTAAAAAATGGACTACGGAAGAAATATTAGATGACGTTTTTAGTGTAATAAATCAAATTTTTTAGAAAAAAGTATTTACAATATAAACAAAATATGTTATAATGTTTATAATATAAACGAAAGGAGAGATATTATGAACATAATGGAGTTTAAAAAAGAATATAACCTAGTTAAATTCGACGAAGAATATATAAAGCTATCTCCAAAAGAAGCTAGTATATTAGCTACATTACTTGAAGATAAATACAACATACATAATTACGTAGAGTTTGGTGCAAAAACAGAAAAAGATAAGCAAGTGATGAGAACCTGTGTAAACAGATTAAACAAAAAGCTTGGTAAGTTTTTGAGAATATCAGCAGTAACAAATAAAGGTTATACAATAATACTTTACAAACAGGAGGAATAAGATGTTTAAAGAATATAGTGATGAAGAGTTCTTTAATTCTGTATTGAGAGGTGCTAATAACGTAGTCAATGCTGTTTGTGGAGAAAAAGATTTTTCTAGCATACCTCCATCAGTATTGCAAAATGCAGCAGATAGAGGTAGTGCAGTACACAAAGCAATAGAAGATTTCTTAAACTCAGATATGAAAACAGAACCAAACTTAGATATATCATACTTTGCATATTGGGACCAATTTAAAAAATGGCTAAATGAAAGAACTGAGATAAATAATGTTTATGGTGTTGAGGTACGTATGATAAGTGAGGAGTTAGGGTTTAAAGGTATTATAGACTGTATAGCAGAATTTAAGAATAAAGATGATGATAGCATACCTACAACAGCAATAATAGATTGGAAAACATCTTCTAATTTAGATATGTTTAGGACTAGATGTCAAATGCAATTGTATTATGAATTATTAAAAGCTGAATATCCTGAAGTAGCTGAAAAAATAACAGAATTTAGAGTTTTAAATATAACAAAAACAAGTTATAGATGGTTTAAATTTGATATAGACAATGAGTTAGGTAAATCTTTATTGTATCTATATAATACATATTTTAGAAAAGAGGCTGAAAGGAGGAAATAAAACTATGAGTTCCCGAGAATTAAGTGAAGTATCTTTAGCAAACGGAAGCAAAATTCTAGCAGGTCAAGCAGTATATAAAATTGATAACAAAGGTGAAATTACAGTACATAGAGTTATAAAAATACTTGACTATAATATTAAAGATATACATTCACATTATGTTTTTCACATAACAGATGATAAAAAACCAAAGGATAGTTTTTTTGAAAGAGCAATAAACAAAACAATATTCCTAAAAAGAAAAGACGCATTATTGCACTCAGAGCTAAAAAAACTAAATATTGAAAAAAGAAATTTATTAAAAAAATATGAAAAAGAACTTAATGAAAAATTAGGATTAACAACATTAATTTTAAAATAGAAAGGAAATGAAAACAATGATTTGTCCAGATTGTGAAATGGAAGTTGAAAAATTAAACACGAAAGGTATATGTAAACAATGTGCAGTTAGAATTAATCAAGTTACATATATAAACAGAAGAGATGGTACAGATAAACCATATATTAAATTAAAAGATTTGAAAAAAATTGACCCAGCTCAATATAAAAAGGCTATGGCAAAAAGGAAGTCATCGAAAGCTGGTAAAAAGAAGACTGTTAAAGAAAAACCAGTTACAGAGAAAAAAAGTGTATTAACTAATAAAGAACAATACTACCTAAAAGTTAACAATGATTTAGAAGATTTATTTACTAAAAATCAAATAGATAAATCATTCTTAAATGTTGATTTAGCTAGTTGGATGGAAACATTTTGGATGTTATTACAAGAAGATAATATAATATTTGATGCAACAAAAGCAGAGAGAGTATTTAATGACTTATCTTATTTATATTTACATAATCAATTAAATGTTGATTGGAATGATACAGATACAATATTAAACAATAGCTTATATGCTAAAGCATTGTTGGAGTTACGTAGACCAACAAAAGATTTCTTAGGATTTTGGAAAATAATAGCTAAATTTATAAATAAAATAAAAGATAACGATATGCTTATGGAAGTAATCCAAGAATGTAGAAATGAATGCTGTGACAAAGCGTTACAATTAAAAAATCCACTATATCACACAGAAATAGACAATGAATTATCTCAAACAATGACAAACAGTGTTATTGTGGATAGCGACTATAAATATTATAATGTTAAAGTTACAGTTAAAGGTTTATATGGACACAATTATAATGAAACATTCAGATTAGATACACCTTTAAAAGCATTTAATGAATTTGATGCTAAGAAAAGATTTATGGATTTTATGAAAGAAAAATTTACAAACGTTAAATATAATGAAAACAATATTAAAATTGAAGAGGTGTTTAAATAATGAAAGTGCCAGCGTATGACATTAGAAATAAACCAATTGAATTAGAAGTTTATAAGGTACAAGTTTCCATATTTGGTAAACCAGGGTGCCTAATATACAATGAAGATAGAAGTGAACTTTACGAAACAGATGACAAAGACGAAGTTAAAGCTATAAAAAGCTTCGTTAAAAAATATAAAGCCTTTGTCGCAGGTAAATACGACAAGAAAACAGGTAAGATAATAATTATGCATTTATTACCTGATGAAAATTTATTTTAAAAGGAGAAATTGAAAATGAAAAAAGAGAGAGAAGATTTAAAAAAAGAAGGAAGAGAATTAGCAAATTGTTATAAACATTTGGACGACAAAAAAACTATGTTAGCTTCAATAGATGCTCAAGCTATGACAATAAGTGGTTTTAATGTACCTAGTTTCAAACCAATATTAGAAGTAAATGGAGAACGTTACGCATCTAAAGAAAGTATGATTGAAGTTTATGAAAAAGGACAAAATATATTAGAGGCAATATTAGAATACCAAGAAGTTTTGGAAAAATTAGTAGATGAAATAAGTGAAAAAGGTGAAAAAGATAGAGAAATTAAAATGAAATCTAAAGAAGAAAAGATGAACAAAATAATGGATTTATTTGAGTCACTTTTCGAGGAAGATTAATATGGCACTTAAGAATGATGAAGAAACAAGACTTCAGAAAAAGGTACAAGCGTATCTAAAGAGTTTAGGTGCATACGAGTTTAAAGTTCACGGTAGCGCCTATATGAAGGCAGGTATCCCAGATATAATAGCTTGTTTAGAAGGTAGATTTGTTGGAGTTGAATGTAAGGTAGGTAATAATAAGCCTACCGAACTCCAAAAAGCACACGGTAGACAAATAGTTAATGCTGGTGGTACGTTCATAGTAGCATATAGTGTCGACGAAGTTAAGGAGGGTTTAAGAAATGCCAACTTTAATATTGATACTTAAAATATTTGCGACAGCATATACAGTAGCGTTATATTTAGGTATGTTAGCTCAGTATTCAACAGAAAAAACATCACTTACTATGAAATTTTGGACAACAGCATACCACGCTATGATAGTAACATTTATTTGGAAATAGGAGGAAAATGAAAATGGGAAAGAAAGAGATATTATTAGGTGTTATAGCTTTTACATTAATATTTTTGATAATTGTAATAGCTAACAGTATAACAACTGTACCTACAGGATTTGTAGGAGTTAAAACAAGATTTGGAAAGGTACAAGAAACTGTAATACAAGAAGGTTTAAATATGAAGGTACCTTTTATTGAAAAAATAGTTAAAATTGATTGTAAAACTAAAAAATTAGAAACAACATCAGAAGGTTCTACTAAGGATTTACAAACAGCAACAATAAGTATAGCTGTAAATTATAATGTAAATAAAGATACAGCTAATAAACTATATAGAGAAATAGGTGTTGATTATGAGAATGTAATAATTAACCCAGCTATATTGGAAAGTATTAAATCTACAGCAGCTCAATATACAGCAGAAGAACTCATCACTAAAAGAGCTGAGGTATCTAACAAAATACAAGAAACATTGATAGCTAAGATAACTGAAAAAGGATTTACTATCAACGGATTTAACATAACAAATATTAATTTCTCAGACGCATACAACCAAGCAATAGAAGCTAAAGCTGTAAAACAACAAGAAGTTGAAACAGCAAAAGCTGAACTTGAAAAACAAAAAATACAAAACGAAAAAGAAATATCTATTGCACAAAAAGATGCTGAAGTTATGAGATTACAAAATAAAGAGATAACAGAAAATACACTAAGATTAAAAGAACTTGAAATAAAACAAAGTTTAATTAATAAATGGAATGGTGCTTACCCTACAACAATGTTAGGTAGCGATGCAGATATGTTATTTCAGATAGGAGACTAATATGAACGATTTTGACGCTATGATAGACTCAATGAAATGTCTACTAAAAGAAGAAAGTGATATAATCAAAAGTGAATTAGACGAATACGGAGAATATTCTTGTGATTTTGGTTGTGCTGGATACTCAGCTATGATAAAATTAAGTAAAGAATAAATCATTTTGGTAGTGGCGAAATAGATAGTCGAGTGTAAGGCTAGTAAAACCTTTAACAAAGGTAATAGTAGACGCTAAGCTGACGAGTGAGGAACAGGTACGGAAGACATTGTCAGTCCAAGTGGGTTCAAATCCCGCAATTATGTTCTATGTTAGGTGCAAATCCTAACCTACCAGCCCCTTATGAAAGGAAGATTTATATGGAATACGTATGTGAATACTGCAATAAAACGTTTAATAGTACTAAGAAAAGTAAGTTTTGTAGTAGAAACTGTAGAACAAAACACACATATCACCAAAAACATCTAAATGCAAGAACTTATATTTCTAATAGAACAAAAGAAGAAAAAAGAGAAACAGAACGCGAACGTTCAAGAAATAGATATAAAACAGACGAGACGTATAGAGAGTACATGAAAATGAAAAGAAAATTATATTATGAAAAAAGAGGTAAATAATATGTGCGATGAAACTATACAAAGTCTTTTCGAAGACACTATTAAAATGATTAAAACCGATATTCTAGTGGAGCAGAAAAATCCAAACTTCATTATGAAGTGGTGCGTACCACTCAATTGTGTGTCGGTATATAACCAATCTAAAATAAATTACATTAGCTACTGTTGCCACCATTTCAGGAGATACCCTGAATATGTGAGGCTTATTGAAGAAGCTTGTGAAGAAAAATTTAATAGTGGAATGACACCAAGAGATGAGTTTATTAAACGAGTTTTAAATGGCAAAGACTATGTATATACACAATGTGATATTTTCGGCAGATGTAAACGTCTAAGCGAAAAAGAGTACATATTAAAATTGCTCGATTATCCACGGAGGTAACAAGGATGAAGAAAGAAATAATAATAAATGATGTTGAGTTAGACTGTACTTTTGGAAACGGATTTGTACTTAACTGGGACTCTAATGTTGGATTTGGACAACTTACGTTCATACAAGATAGAGGTACGTTAAAAGTTGAGACAGAAACAATGTGTAGTAACGAAGATAAGGAATTTATAAAATTAGTTTTAGATAAATTTATTGAAAAGTTGGAGGTTACCGAATAATGAGAGACCCTAATAGAATTAAACCTTTTTTAGAGGAATTTGAAAAATTATGGAACGAATTTCCCGACTGGAGATTTTGTCAGCTAGTTGTAAATCTATTTGGTAGAGACCCATTCTATCTAGATGACGACGTAGCTCTAGAAATTATAAGGAAGGAGAAAGATAAAAATGAGTAGAAGTACTGTACATAAAAGATGTGCGTTATGTTTTGAAAAGAACGAACCAGATGGCGGAGATTTAATTTGGAAAGATAGCTTACAACTATGTCCAAAATGCTACGCTAAATATGAGGAAAGCGCATACAACCAAAGAGTTATGTTAATTAATTCTTTAAAATGCTACCGTAGACTTGTATCTAAATATGAAGATAACGGTAACATAAAACTAGATACTAAATTTGAAGGGATAAGTTAAGATGGATTTAAAAGAAGCTGAAAAATTAGCGAAAACTCTATCAGGTAACTATTGGAATTACCGCTGGATAAAGGTGGTAGACGAATGGGACGCAAAAAACCTAGAGGGAGAAATGAAGCATTACACTGAAGTTATCTATGAGTTACGTGAAGTTTATTATGATACGAAAGATAAACCATTTATGTATTCTGAAAATCCAGCTAGAATGATAGCGGATAACTATGAGGATTTGATGAGATTATTAGGTAGCTCACTAAGTGCAGCTAAGGAACCAGTTTTATTATTAAAAGACGGTGAACTTATCGAAACAGAAGAATATATGGAGGGACTATGAACTACTATATAGCAGATACCCACTTTGGACACAAAAATATTTTCAAATATGAACCAGATAGACCTGGTAAAGACCTTAAGGAAATGGAAAATATAATGGTAGATAAGTGGAACAAAAAAGTAACCGAACATGACAATGTTTATATATTAGGAGACTTTGCATTCAAAGGCGCTAATATGAAAATGAATGATATTGTGACGTTACTTAAAAGATTAAATGGTAACAAATTTTTAATAGTAGGTAACCATGATAAAGACTATGTAGATAAGCTACGTGAATATGGTATAATAGGTATAGCAGATATGCACGAGATATATGATGGAGATGAGTATGTTGTTATGTGCCACTATCCACTTGAGATATGGAACCACAAGCATCACAACGCCATCCACTTACACGGGCATACACACAAAAGTGAATTGGACCACGAAGATTACACAACACAAAACAGATACAATGTTGGGTGTATGTGGTTTAACTACGAGCCAGTAACATTACAAGAAATAAAAGATTATTGGCACAGTAATATTTGGAGGTGATAATACTATGAATACAGTAATATCAATATTAATGACATTTTTATTAGCAGTAATGACCATAAGAGATTTTTACTTAGGTAGATATGTGTTTGCAATAATATTCCTAATTGAAATGATTGCTTATTTAGTTTTTGTTATACCAATATCTATTAAAAATGATAAGAGCGCAAAGATACTTAAAGAGATGGACTCAGAATGCAAAACCACAGTAAAGGAGGCATTGAAAATAATTGAAGATAACAAGTAAATTAGTAATAACTATTATAATTGTATCATTAATTAGTATGCTTGGTTTTGAGAT
>JAZOWO010000090.1:0-1764 GCA_045659265.1 Clostridia bacterium
TTTATAAGTTAAATATTTATTTATAAAATATGGGTCATAACATCTTTGTAACATACTATGCCATATAATATATGGCATAGTTTTATTACCTGTTTCGTCTCTCGATTTGAATTTACCTTCACCCATATATCCGATATTAAATACTGATAAATGATAAGGATTTCTAACTTTACCATCTTTAAAGTGACAATATCTTGTATGAATTTTAGCTTTATATTTATCTTGAAATTCGACTACAATATCATTAGCCTTATTATATTCTATTATTTTCATTTCATATCCTTCATTGTTTTTTCTTATCTCCCCTAACCTTTTCATTTTATCTTCTCCTATTCAAGTATCCAAATTTCTAAATCTTTTATGCCCCAGCTTTTACATTGTTGTTTAGTCGGCATCCAAATATCAATTTTAGCACCTTTAATTTTTGACCCCGTATCGACCGCTTTATAGATTTTTCCTAATTGTGGTATATATACCATTGTATTCATTGGTATAACATTAAAATCAACGGCTATATGCCCATCTTTTAATTTCTCTCCATTCCATGCATAAGCTCCACCCTCGTCTTTAGCGGATGAAAATGCCGTTGCTTTAACATTCATTCGTTTTGCTTTATATGTTTTGTTATTTATTGTTATTATTTCACTTGCTCCCATATTTCTTTTCACATTTATCACGTCCCTATTTTGATTAGTCATTTCTATTTTTTGTGTTTCTATTGATTTTATATCTGTTTTTACTTTTCCAAATACGACAGTGGAAAAAGCTATTAACGTAGCTAATACCACCGCTATTACTTTTTTACTCCTGCAATATTTTAATAATCTCATATTGTCTCCCCCCTAGTTGTCTATTTACCTTTAATTAAAAAACTATGTTTTATAGTTGTCGGGTCGTATTTTAATAATTTATATTCAAATTGCATTATATATCCAAAACCTAGTGATAATGCTATTGTTAAAGGTGTAATATGATTTATAGCACCTAATAATCCTATACCTAAGAAAAATACTTCTTGGCATAATCTTATAAATCCTACGCTTTTATTAGTTCTTTTTAATATTCCATTTTGAACTAGATTTTGATTAGTATCTCCATATCCTGCTCCTCCACTTAAAAACCAAGCTATAGGTAGCAAGAATATTCCTAAAATCATAACTGGATTATAAGGAAGAATTAAACTCCATACATCTATAAGCATGGAGCCAACAGTTGCATTTATAACTCCCATCAATGTTAATCCTTCGCCCATTTTATAGGCTATAATCATCATAATCGATTCTATTAATAAACCTGCCATTCCTATCGATATATTAAACCAGTTTGCAAGTGCTAAGTTGGCAGAGGTTATAGGGAAAACCCCTAACCCTGCATGAATAACCATTGTTATACCAAAAGAGGATAATAAAACTCCTGCTAATAATCTTAAAAATCTTTTCAATTTTTTCAACTCCTTAAATGCTTTTTTCATTTTCAAATTCACTTTTTTTTCGGGATTTTTATGGCGGATTTTCCATTATTTATATTTATAATATATTTTTCCGCCAGTACAATCTTCATATATTAAATAATTTTTACATCCATATTTTTCCGAGTTATTTATGAATTCTTGTATAATTTTATAATAATAAGCTTTATCTAATATCCAGCGTCCTTCTGTTTCCATACCCATAAAGTATATTATTTCATTATTTCTATCTATCATTATTAATGATTTATTTGATTTTACATCATAAATTAATTCATTATTTGCAAAATCATATA
>JAZOWO010000091.1:0-31002 GCA_045659265.1 Clostridia bacterium
ATGAAAACTAAAGAAAGAATGCAAAAGGAAGAAACGGAGGAGAAAGCTTTTTCGTCAGTTATAACATTAATAGTAATGATGTTATTGAGCGTATTTGTAATAATAACATTCGTGTTTGCAAATGATGAATATGCAAATATAATACGAACTACGGTTGGTGGAAAAGTTATTTTAAATATAAACGCGATATCGTATATGGTAATGTCGTGGATAATTACTAGAGTATACAGGGAGGAATAGTATGAACATAGACGAGATTATAACTAATATTAAAAATAATGCCATGGAGTTGGATGCGGACCGAAGGATAGATGTCTTAAAAAGTGATTTGCAATCAGTTTCAGAAAGTGCACTTGAAAAATCGATGAGTTATATTATTAAATCCGTGCCGATCCCGGATGCGATAAGAGATGTTCTTAAAGATGTAAAGGATGCAATAAAAACAAAGCAACTTAAAGAAATAATAGGTACAGCAGTAAATAGTAGTGTTAGAGAAGGACTTGAAATAAGTGGACTATCTAAAAACAATATTAATACGTTAAAGGATGTGAAGAATTTTGCATTAAAAGGTGGTTTAGTAATATTGCTTAAGAATGGTTTGGAAATAGTAGAAAATAAATTTCTAAAAAACAATATAGTGAGCGATTATGTTTGTAATTTCTTTGCGAAATTGAAAAACTATATTTTAAGTAACGAGTTTTTAAAGAAGATAAATTCTATGGTGGACAGGCTTACAAACAAGAAAACGGAGTATCTACAAAAGTGCGAAGATTGGTATGATGCATATGGTAAAATGGATATTGAAAAAATGAATAAATTATCTGAGGAACTTGGAACAAATCGTTATATCACTTCTAGATATGTGGACTGTAACAGAGAAAACAATATAATACAAAATATGACCAAGATGGTAAATGCTAAAAAAGGAGTGCTTTCTTTAGAACAACAAAAACTGTGTGAATCAATGTAAATACGGGTATTGAAAGCAAAAATAATATGTAGTATAATGATGCCAGGAGAGGATGTTTATGTCTAAATTAAAAGAAGTTCCGAATGCAAAAGCTAAATTAATAGGTATGTTAATATCTATAGCGTTAATGGTATTTTCTGTTTTGCAAGTATATTATCTTGCAATGTATACATTTGGACGTGAAATATCTGAAGATAAATTGGCAGTGTATAAATGGGTTGTAAAGCTTGTTAATTATGATGAGAAAACAAATAATATTGAACAAGATAACACAACAGATGCCGAGTAGGAGGGTATTATGAATTTTTACGATAAAGTACATGAATTAGTGAGAAGCTTTAAGGATACAGAAGAATATAAAAAATATATGGAGCTAAAGAAGAAGGTAAAAGTGGATGCGGAACTAAAAGAAAAAATAGATACATTTAGAAACAAACAAATGGATTATCAAAAGCAATATATAAATGGTGTCCCTATGTCTGATTCGAGTAAAGAAGAAATGCAACAATTATATTCGTTAATAATCCAAAGTCCTCTTGGTGCTGAATTCTTCCAAGCAGAAATAAGACTAAATGTATTGCTAGCAGATATGCAAAAAATAATAAACGATGGAATGAAGGATGTATTAGAGTTTTAATTATGGATTTATCATATCAAGTACAAAACATGCTGAAACTACTAAAGAGTAGCAAGACGAGAGTTGAAATAAATAATGACATAAAGAAAGAAGGATATAGCTTTATGTCAGATAAAATATACATATCAAAGAATACAAAAGTAGTTCAAAAAGGATTAGAAAGTGCTAATCCTTTTTGCCTTAAGTTAATGGCTATGTATAAAGCTTGTTTTGAATCTAGTCAAAGCAAGTTATTGCAAGCGGTTAATTTGATGCTAACTAATATAAGTATAATAATGTTTGGAATGACTGTTATTTTTAGAATAATGCTAGGCAGATCTAGAGGAGTTTGTTTGTTAACAGCAGCAGTAGTGGTTGTTTCTATGTTAATACGAATCTATATGGATACAAACGCTTATAAAAAAGCATGCAAACAGATTAAGAAGAGTATAACTACAATTGGTGATAAAGATATTACCAAAGAGAATGTGAATAGTGTGGAAAAACTAATAAAGAAAAACAGGATAAAGTTAATAATTAACAAAACAAAATACAGATTAATTATGATAGCAATAGTTTTGTTACTAATGATATAGCAAAAGAGAGGGAAAAATGGTATTTTCAAATAAATTTTATTATTTTCATTTGAATAGATATGAAAAGAAAATATATAGAAAATTCGAGAGAAATAAATGGCGTATGAAAAACGGTAAAGCAAGAATAGAATTTTCTTATGCATTTTCGTGGCTATTAAAATGGAGAAGTGGGTCTGAAAAGATAAACGATTATTATGCAGAGGCTACAAGAGCATATTTATATGATAATCCGGATGTGTTTTATATAGATCAAAATAAGATGTATATAAATACTTTAGCAAGACATAGAGGAGTAAGAAAAAAGACTAAAACGTATATGGATGCTGGAGAAAATGGAAATTATTATGTTCATGGATACAAGTCAAGATTACAAATAAGTATTATAGAAAGAAAATTAAGAAAAATAGTTCGTGGACTTAAAAAAGTTACTAGAGGAATGTCTGATTATGATAAAGTAAAAACAGTGCATGACTATTTAGTTAATACTTGTAGATATGATATAGAATTTTCAAACCCTAATATGTTTAATATATATGGTGCATTAATAGATGGAGTGTGCGTGTGCGCTGGCTATGCTAGGGCGTTGAAATATATACTAGATTCTATGGGAATTAAATGTATATGTATAATAGGTAGAGGCGGAGATATATTAGAAAGAGCTGAAGGCCATGCTTGGAACTATGTTAAATTAGATGGAAAATGGTATGCGATGGATGTTACGTGGGACGACCCTGTTGGAGATGAAGTTGAAATAAGATACGATTATTTCTTGATGGGTAGTAAACAAATTACAAAAGATCATTTGCCTTCTGAAGCATATGATTATCCAGAACTTGCTGGAGATGGAAGGGATAAGGTTTGTTATAAATTGTAATGGAGATTAAAATGCAAAGAGAAAAATATATGAAAGAAGCTTTGAAGGAAGCAAAAAAAGCGCTTGCTAAAGATGAAGTGCCAATAGGAGCTGTTATAGTTAAAGATGATAAAATAATAGCAAGAGGCTATAATTTAAGAGAAACTAAAATGAACAGCTTGAACCATGCTGAAATTATTGCGATAGATAAAGCTTGCAAAAAGCTGAATAATTTTAGACTAGAAGATTGTGAACTGTATGTAACGCTTGAACCTTGCCTTATGTGTTCAGGAGCTATAGTTCAATCTAGAATAAAGAAAGTATATTTTGGTGCAAGTGATGAAAAATATGGTGCTGTTACAAGTGTAGCAAATGCCTTTGATATAAAGTCAAACCATAAAGTAGAATTTGAATCTGGAGTCCTAAAAGAAGAGTGTGAAAAAATAATAAAAGACTTTTTTAAGGAACTAAGAGAAAGAAAAAAGAATAAATAAAAAAGAAGAACAAAGTTGTTTTCAACTTTGTTCTTTTATATTATCCAAATATTATTTTTTCAAATTCTTGTCTCATTCCAGTTCCATCTTCATTCATATGTATTTTAGATTGGTAAATATCATGTCCTGGGAATGGGTTTGCTTCAACTACAAGTGGCCCGTTTTCTGTGATTGCTATATCCCAACCAACATATCCGACTTGAGGGATTTCTTTACACATTTCTTTAACATAGTCTAAAGCTTCTTCAAACATTGGTATTTTGAAACCAATAAGTTTAGTGTTTGTATAAGGATGTGATTCGTATATATTCCCTTTTTTATCTACAGCTGGTTTAACAATAGTTCCATCTGGTTCTATTGTTGTAAATAATCCGCCGTGGTTAAAGTTGTCTACAACGTTTCCGCTGTTTCCCATACGAATACTTCTAAACATTATATGAGTGTTGCCATCTTTAGTAACAGAAACAATTCTTAATGTATTAACTGCAGTAGGATAAACCTTAGACATTTCTGGGTGCTGAATAATATAATCTTCAAGGAGCAATTGTTTGTTTCCTATTAAAGAATCGTATAATTCTTTTAAGTTTGTATTATCCTCTATTACTACTTTAATTATATTTCTACCACAAGCAAGATCAACTGGTTTTGCAATAAAACTCTTTTTAGATTTTGCATAAGTTTCAAATTCTTCATAAGAAGCTTTGTTTAAATCTAACCAATCTCTTTTTAAGAACTTGTTAAATTTTTCATTAAACATAAGCTTGTTATCTAATAAATCTGTGTAGTTTTTATCATTTAGAGTTTGTACAAAACGGTTGTTGATACCGCGAGTTATCATTGTTTCTCTTTGAGCTTTATTTAAGTTGTAGAAACAGAATACTTCGTAATCTACATATCCAGCCATATATTTGTATCCGCAATATATGATGTCAAAAAGAACAACGATAGCAGGTTTTTTAACTATCTTGCTAACTCTTTTGGCGGTCTTAAACATAGCCTTAAAATCCATTTCAAAAACTCTTCTAATTAAATATTTTATTTTTCTCATACTTTACCTCGTTAAAATATACGTGGTGCTCCCGAGACGAATCGAACGTCCGACCAACAACTTAGGAGGTTGCTGCTCTATCCACTGAGCTACGGAAGCCTACGCACCTTAATTATACTTAAGTTTTATGCCTTTTTCAATATTTTATTTGCTTTTTTAATTATTATGTTGTATAATACTTTTCGTCAGTACCAATAGCTCAACTGGATAGAGCATCAGACTACGAATCTGAAGGTTGGGGGTTCGAGTCCCTTTTGGTACACCAAAAAAGAGCGGATTAACCGCTCTTTTTTATTTTATTAATACTACACAACAAAATCTTCTAAAAACTTATCTTTAATCTTATTTAATGTTTCTTGGCTTAAACCACAACTTAATAGATAGTTTTCGTATGTTCCATATGTTTCTTTTAATCTCATAATTAATGTTCTAATGTATTTTGCATCGGATTTTTGTACGTTTTCTGCATATGTATCCAAGAATGTAGAACCAGAAATATATGTTTCTGTAACTTGGTAGTTTGCGATAATATCTAAATCATCTACACCACATAAGCCTAAAAGTAGTGCTGCAACAGTACCTGTTCTGTCTTTACCTGCTGTGCAGTGGAAAAGAACTCCGCCTTTAGCTTCTGCAAATACTGTGAATATTTGTTTTACTTTTTCTTTATTGTTTAGCATGAATTTGTATGCTTCACCGAAATCGAAATTTGGTTCTAGTTCATGTGCTTTAGAATAATCTTCGCTTTCTTTATTAGATAACGGAAGATAGTAGAATTTGAAATAATCTCCATCTATGTTATCATCGCTAACAAATGTAGCCTGTATTTTAGTAACACCTCTAAGATCTATGATATCTGTAATTCCGTATTTCTTTAAGAATTCGTTATCCTCTTTTGTTAAATCTGTTAGCCTGCTACTTCTAACAAATGTCTTAAATTTGGTAATCTTATTATCTTTGGTACAGTATCCTCCTAAATCTCTTGCGTTTTTAACATATTTAAGTGGTAATCTTATACAGTTCATAAATACCTCCTTTAACTTTAAGTTATTATACTACGATTAGTCTAGAAATTAAAGTGAAAAAGAAATAATAAAAAATATTTGAAAAAGTTCTAGAAAATGGCTTGAATAAAGCTTAAAAACGATATATAATTTGAAATAGATGTTAAGTTCGTATATTTAGCTTGACGGGGAAGAAAAAAGTGCTTAAAATAACATTTTTTCGTTGACAAACAATAATTTGTGTGATAAAATATACGAAATGTTTATCGTAACATTCGAAAAACTATGTAAACTAAAGTGTTTAAGGATGGTACAATTGTTGAAAAAAATATTTGTAACGGAGTAAAAGTTAATATGTATGTATCAAATTGATTTTAGGGTAAAATCAGTTTGACTTTTTGTCGTTTATACGAATATTTTATGTAAATAAACTTATATTTTTAGGGGGAATTTGAAGTGGTTCACGAAGTAAAAAATGGAAAAACAACAAGAAAGAGTTTTTCAAAAATCGCAGAAGTTATTGACATGCCAGATCTTATTGAGGTGCAAAAATCATCTTATAAATGGTTTTTAGATTCTGGACTTAGAGATGTTTTTCATGACATATCTCCAATAGTTGACTACTCAGGAAATTTAATGCTTGAGTTCGTTGACTATAGATTAGAAGATGAAACAAAATACTCTATTGAACAAGCAAAAGAAAGGAACACTACATATGCCTCTCGTTTGCAAGTTAAAGTGCGTCTATTAAATAAAGAGACAAGCGAAATCAAAGAGCAAGAAATATTCATGGGTGATTTCCCTCTAATGACAGAGAATGGAACATTCATAATTAACGGTGCTGAAAGAGTTGTAGTAAGCCAATTAGTTAGAAGCCCAGGTGTATATTTTGATAGAATAAAAGACAAAACTGGTAAAATCACTTTTACAGGAACAGTTATGCCTAACAGAGGTACATGGTTAGAATTTGAATCAGTCCTTCAAGATATGTTATGGATAAAGGTAGATAGAACACGTAAACTACCTATAACTACATTTGTAAGAGCTTTAGGTATTGAAAAAGATGCTGATATATTAGATTTATTTGAAGATGATTTAATAGCAGCTACTCTTGAAAAAGATCCATCTAAAACTACAAATGCGGCCCTTCTTGAAATCTACAAAAAATTAAGACCAAGTGAACCTTTACACGTAGATGCTGCTGAGCAACTATTATATGGTTTAATGTTCGATGAAAGAAGATACGATCTATCTAGAGTTGGTAGATATAAATACAACAAGAAATTAAATCTTGCTACAAGAATAACTGGTGAAATAGCAGCTGAAGATGTTGTTAACGGAGAAACAGGAGAATTATTCGTTAAGAAAGGTGAAAAAATCACTGCAGACGTTGCTGAAAACATCAGACAATCTGGTATCAACGTTGTATACGTAGATAAGAACGGAAAGAAAGTAAAAGTTATTGGTAACAATACAGTAGACATTTCTAAATATCTTGGTATTGAAGTAGATAAAATGGTTATCAAAGAAGATGTTCATTTACCAGTATTAAAAGAAATCGTAGAAAAAATGGAAGGTAAAGATGAAAAAGCTTTACAAAAAGAAATAAAGAAGAGAAGAGAAGAACTAGTTGTAAAACACGTAACATTTGATGATATCGTTTCATCTATTAACTACTTTGTAAACTTCTATAATGGTATGGGTAAAATTGAAGATATCGACCATTTAGGAAACAGAAGAGTTAGATGTGTTGGTGAATTATTACAAAACCAATTCAGAATTGGTCTTACAAGACTTGAAAGAGTTGTTCGTGAAAGAATGGCTACACAAGATATGGATGTTACAACTCCACAAATGTTAATAAACATTAAACCAGTTGTAGGTGCAATCAAAGAGTTCTTTGGAAGCAGCCAATTATCTCAATTCATGGATCAAATTAACCCACTAGCTGAGTTAACACATAAGAGAAGAATTTCAGCGTTAGGACCTGGAGGTCTTACACGTGAAAGAGCTGGTTTCGAAGTTCGTGACGTTCACTACTCTCACTATGGTAGACTATGTCCAATCGAATCACCAGAAGGACCAAACATAGGACTTATATCTTCACTTCCTACATATGGAAGAATCAATAGATACGGATTTATTGAAGCTCCATATAGAAGAGTGGACAAAGAAACAGGAAAAGTAACTGATGACATAGAATATATGACAGCAGATACAGAAGATAATTACATAATCGCCCAAGCAAATGAACCATTAGATGCTGAAGGTAGATTTGTAAACAAGAAAATAAAAGTTAGATGCGTAAGAGAAATTCTAGAAGTATCTCCAGATAGAGTAGATTACATGGACGTTTCTCCAAAACAATTAGTATCTGTTGCTACAGCAATGATACCATTCCTTGAAAGCGATGACGCTAAACGTTCGCTAATGGGATCTAACATGCAACGTCAAGCAGTTCCATTAATAAAAGCAGAAGCTCCAATTATAGGAACAGGAATAGAATATAAAGCAGCACAAGACTCTGGAACATGTATAGTAGCTGGCCAAGATGGTGTAGTTACATATGTAGATGGAGACAAAGTTGTTGTTGAAGGTAAAATGGGTAAAGAAGAACACTTATTAACTAAGTTCAAACGTTCTAACCAAGGTACATGCTTAAACCAAAGACCAATAGTTGTTTCTGGTACAAAAGTTAAAAAAGGTGATGTACTTGTAGACGGTTCTTCAACTGAACAAGGTGAAATGGCATTAGGTAAAAACATACTAATCGGTTTCATGACTTGGGAAGGTTATAACTACGAAGACGCTATCTTAATTTCTGAAGATCTAGTTAAAGATGACGTATTAACTTCTATACATATTGAAGATTATGATTGTGAAGCTAGAGACACTAAACTAGGACCTGAAGAAATCACTCGTGAAATACCAAACGTTGGTGATGATGCGTTAAAAGACCTAGATGAAAATGGTATTATAAGAATAGGTGCAGAAGTAAGACCTGGAGATATCCTTGTTGGTAAAGTAACTCCTAAGGGTGAAACAGAACTTACTGCTGAAGAAAAATTATTAAGAGCAATATTCGGTGAAAAATCTAGAGAAGTAAGAGATACTTCACTTAGAGTTCCACACGGAGAAGCTGGTACAATTATAGATGTTAAAATCTACACAAGAGAAAATTCTGATGAATTAGCTCCTGGAGTACATAAAGTTGTTAGAATTTATATAGCTCAAAAGAAGAAAATATCTGTCGGAGATAAGATTTGTGGACGTCACGGTAACAAAGGTATCATTTCTAGAGTATTACCTAGAGAAGATATGCCATACTTACCAGATGGTACACCACTTCAAATCGTATTAAACCCACTTGGTATACCTTCTCGTATGAACGTAGGTCAAGTACTTGAAGTACACTTAGGTTACATAGCAAAACAACTTGGATGGAAAGTAGCAACACCAGTATTTGATGGTGCTAAAGAAGAAGACATCGAAAAATTATTTGAACAAGCTGGTTTAAGCGGAACTTGTAAGTTCCCAGTAAGAGATGGTAGAACTGGTGAATTATTTGATAACGAAGTAACAGTTGGTTACATGTATATGTTAAAACTTTACCACTTAGTTGATGATAAGATTCACGCTCGTTCAATTGGACCATACTCTCTAGTAACACAACAACCTCTTGGTGGTAAAGCACAATTTGGTGGACAAAGATTTGGTGAAATGGAAGTTTGGGCTCTTGAAGCTTACGGTGCAGCATATGCTCTTCAAGAAATATTAACTGTTAAATCAGATGACGTTTCAGGAAGATTAAAAACATATGAATCAATCGTTAAAGGTGAAAGCGTTCCAGAACCAGGAATACCTGAATCATTCAGAGTGTTAATTAAAGAACTACAAAGCTTAGGCTTAGATATGAAATTATACAATCACAATGATGAAGTTGAAGTTAGAGAAACTGTAGACTTAACAGAAAAAACAATATTACCTGCAGATTACGAAACTACAGACATAGATCCTGAAAGCTATGTTTTAGATGATGATTCTGGAATGGGTATAGAAGATGAAGACGGCGAAGAAGCATATGAACTTGCAGAAGATGATGATTTCGCTGATGACGAAGAAGTTTAGTAGTAGGGAAGGAGAAAAAGTATAATGGCAGAAAATAATAATGTAAATCCAGAAGTATTCGATAGATTAAGTATTGGAATAGCTTCTCCTGACAAAATAAGAGAATGGTCAAAGGGTGAAGTTAAAAAGCCAGAAACAATAAACTATAGATCCCTAAAACCTGAACGTGACGGATTATTCTGTGAAAAAATATTCGGGCCAACAAAAGACTGGGAATGTTATTGTGGTAAATATAAGAAAATAAGATATAAAGGAATTATATGTGATAGATGTGGTGTTGAAGTAACTAAGAAAAGCGTAAGACGTGAAAGATTAGGACACATAGAACTTGCAACACCAGTGTCTCACATCTGGTTCTTCAAAGGAATTCCAAGTAGAATGAGTCTAATTATAGACGTTTCTCCTAAAGCTTTAGAAAGAGTTGTATACTTTGCAGCATACATAGTTATGGATCCAAAGGATACAGGACTTTCATATAAGCAAATATTATCTGAAAAAGATTATAGAGAAGCAATTGAAAAATACGGGGAAGATTCATTCGTAGTTGGAATGGGAGCAGAAGCTATTAGAGAACTTTTAGCTAAAGTAGATCTAGAAAAAGAAGAAAAAGAAATTAGAAAAGCTCTTGAAACAGCTACTTCTCAAAAACGTTTAAAATTAATCAAACGTTTAGAAACAATAGAAGCATTTGTTGAATCTGGAAATAAACCAGAATGGATGGTACTAGAAGTAATACCAGTTATTCCACCAGATTTAAGACCAATGGTTCAATTAGATGGTGGTAGATTTGCTACTTCTGATCTAAATGATTTATATAGAAGAGTTATTAACAGAAATAACAGATTAAAGAGACTTATTGAACTTGAAGCTCCAGACATTATCATAAGAAATGAAAAGAGAATGCTACAAGAATCAGTAGACGCTTTAATAGACAATGGAAGACGTGGAAGACCTGTAACAGGTGCTGGAAACAGACCACTTAAATCTTTATCAGACATGTTAAAAGGAAAACAAGGTAGATTTAGACAAAACCTACTTGGTAAGAGAGTTGACTATTCTGGACGTTCAGTTATCGTTGTTGGTCCTGAACTTAAGATTTATCAATGTGGATTACCACGTGAAATGGCACTTGAATTATTCAAACCATTTGTAATGAAAGAATTAGTAAAAAGAGAATTAGCATTCAATATTAAAAATGCTAAGAGAATGGTAGAAAGAGCAGCAGTTGAAGTTTGGGATGTTTTAGAAGATGTTATCCAAGATAGACCAGTATTATTAAACCGTGCTCCAACTCTACACAGACTTGGTAACCAAGCATTCGAACCAGTTCTAGTTGAAGGTAGAGCAATAAAACTACATCCGTTAGTTTGTGCTGCGTTTAACGCCGACTTCGACGGTGACCAAATGGCCGTACACGTACCATTATCACCAGAAGCTCAATCAGAAGCTAAATTCTTAATGCTTGCATCAAACAACTTGTTAAAACCACAAGATGGTAAAGCAGTTACAGTACCATCACAAGATATGATACTTGGAAGCTACTACTTAACAGTTGAATATGATGATGAACCAGGTGTTGGTAAAGTATTCAAAGATGAAGACGAAGCTTTAATGGCATATGACCAAAAAGTTGTTGGACTTCATGCACCTATTAAACTTAGAGTAACTAAGGAAATAGATGGTAAGAAAGTATCTAAAATAATAGATACAACAGTTGGTAGAATAATATTCAATGGTATTATTCCTCAAACTTTAGGATATGTAGATAGAACAAATCCTGAAAACGCTTTCAGACAAGAAATAGAATTCCCTGTTAGAAAGAAAGAAATAGGACAAATAATAGATATGAGTATCGAAAAATTTGGTATTCCAGATACAGCAGTAATGCTAGATAATATCAAATCTTTAGGTTACAAATATTCTACAGTAAGTGCTATTACAGTTTCTGTAGCAGACATGGAAGTTCCACCTGAAAGAGATCAAATACTAAAAGAAGCTGATGAAGCCGTAGATAAAGTATATAAAAACTACAAACGTGGTCTTATATCTGATGAACAAAGATACAACGAAGTTGTTAAGATTTGGGGTAAAGCTACTGATGACATCCAAGATGCTATCATGAAGAACCCTAACATCAAAAACCCAGTACGTATAATGGCTCACACTGGTGCCAGAGGTAACCCAAAACAAATGAGACAATTATCTGGTATCCGTGGACTTATGGCAGATACATCAGGTAAAGCGGTAGAAATACCAATCAGATCAAGCTTTAGAGATGGTCTAGATGTTCTAGAATACTTCATTTCTTCACACGGTGCTCGTAAAGGTCTTGCCGATACAGCCCTAAGAACAGCTGACTCTGGTTACTTAACAAGAAGATTAGTTGACGTTAACCAAGAAGTTATAATAACTTCAGAAGATTGTGGAACAGAAGACGGTCTTTATGTTGAAGCTATTATGGAAAGTGGAGAAGCTATAGAAAAACTACTTGAAAGATTAGAAGGTAGATACTTAGCTGAAGATATTAAAGATGCTGAAGGAAATGTAGTATACGCAAGAGATACATACATATCTACAGCAATCGGAAAAGAAATAATGAATCTAGGATACACTAAAGTTAAAATACGTTCAGCTCTTACTTGTGATATGGGAAGAGGCGTATGTGCTAAGTGTTATGGTAAAAACCTTGCAACAGGTGAACCAATTAATGTTGGTGAAGCAGTTGGTATAATTGCAGCACAATCAATCGGTGAACCAGGTACTCAGTTAACAATGAGAACTATCCATACAGGTGGTGTTGCTGGTGGCGCAGATATCACACAAGGTCTTCCTCGTGTTGAAGAATTATTCGAAGCGAGAAAACCAAAGGGTGTTGCAATCGTTACAGAAATCGCTGGTACTGTAAGAATTGAAGCAGTAGATGATTTAAATAAAGACGTTGTTGTAACGAACGAAGATGGCACAAGCATGAGATATCCAATCTATACTACAAGACCAATCGTTAAAGATGGTGATGTATTAGAAGCTGGTGCAAGATTAACTGAAGGTTCATTAGATCCTCATGATGTTATTAGAATTAATGGAGAAGTTGCAGTTCAAAACTACATTATCCAAGAAATTCAAAAAGCATATAGAACTCAAGGTGTTAATATCAATGATAAACACATTGAAATTGTTGCAAAACAAATGTTAAGAAAAGTTAGAGTATTAGACGCGGGAGAAACTAACCTAGTTGCTGCTTCTATGGTAGATATAAACGACTTTAAGTCTGCTAACAAAGAAGCTAGAGAACAAGGTAAGAAAGAAGCAGTTGGTAAGAGAGAATTACTTGGTATTACTAAGGTTGCCCTTCTTACAGATTCATTCTTATCTTCAGCATCATTCCAAGAAACAGCTAGAGTATTAACAGATGCAGCAGTTAAAGGAAAAACAGATAAGTTACTAGGATTAAAAGAAAACGTAATCATAGGTAGATTAATTCCAGCAGGAACTGGTCTAGTAGATTACTCAGATATTAGATTATCTTCAAAAGATATGGAAGTATCTCATGTTGAAGAAGATACAGTATCTGACACAATCGTAGATAACATATATGAATAATAGAAAATAACGGGTTTACCCCGTTATTTTTTTATGTCTTTTTACTGCAATATATTATACTTTTGTGATAACATAAATATATATTTTAAGGGGTATATTATGAAAGAAAATAAGAATATGATTTCGTGGAGAATCACGTTAGCAATAATGCTAATATTTGGACTTGGATTTACTTTAGGAAAAGTAACAAGTATAGACAGATTAGCAAAAATTGAAGGATATAAAATAAATATAGAAGAGGATGCCTTAGCAATATATGTTCCAGATAAAGGTTCTGCTACTGGAAGCAATGCAACAAGTGGTAATGTAGATGAAGACTATGCAACGGCACCAAATGCTACATCAGGTAATGTAGATGAAGATTATGCGACGGCTCCGAATGCTACGTCTGGTAATGTTGATCCAGACGAAGATTATGCAACAGCACCAAATGCTACATCTGGAAACGTAGAAGAACCAGAGGATGATGAACCAGTTATTACTGATCCAGTTAAAGTTGAATTGGACGGAAAAGAAAAAATAGAATTAAAGAATGAAGAAATAACTGCAGATCATATTAAATATATAAGAACATCTACTAAAGATGTATATGTTGATGCAACAAATAATACAAAGATTTCTAAAGAATTGCTATCTGCAATTTCTGCTGTAAGTAAAAATACACTTGTTGTAAACGCAGGCGGAAATCAATTTGTATTCTATGGAAGCAAGATAGAAACGGTAACGGATGTTGATGTATATATGAACATTAATTCTGTAGCAAATGATGAAGATATTTCTAAAGTTGTTTCTTCAACAGGAGTTGTTCTAAAATTTTTAGATGGTAACAAATTCCCTGAAGGTACAATAGTACGTGTTAAGGAAACAGATTTGATTAAGAATACAATAACTACAGATGCAAAAATATACACATATAGCGCAAAAGATGGTAGCTTAAAGCTAGTTCAAACAAATATAGGTAAAGAAGATGGCTACTATAACTTAAAGATCTCTGGAGAAGGAAAATTTGTTTTAGTAAATAAAGATGCTGTAATAACAGAAGGAACTAAAACAGATGAAAAGAAGGAAGTAGTAGAATTTGTAGATTCTAATATGACATATCTTCTTGTTATAGCTGGAAGTATAGTTGTTATATTTGTAGTAGCAGCAATGCTAATTGCAAACAGAGGAAAACAAGAAATAAAGGTTGAAGTTCCGGTAGAACCTACACCTGAAGCTAAACCAATTGAACCTCAAACAACAACTGAAGAAGTTACAAATGTTATAGAAGAAAAGAAATAAGACAAATAAATAATGTGAACAAAAGACAGTATACCCTAAGAATTATAGGGTATACTGTTAACTTTAAGAGGTAATATGAAGGGATTAACATCAAACAAGTTAAAAATTATAGCAATAATACTTATGATATTAGATCACATAGGGTATTATTTTGTAAGTTATATATCTAAAGAAGCTTTTGACATATTAAGATTTTTTGGAAGAATGGCAATGCCGGTGTTTGCGTTCTTAATAGTACAAGGCTTCCTTCATACAAAAGATATTAAAATGTACATGCTTAAGTTGTTTATAACAGCAACAATATTTCAAGGATTATTGTTTGGACTAGGAATAATAAATCATGTATATGTACCAAATTTCTATATAGTAATTAATACATATTTAAATATATTATATTCTTTTGTTTTATCTTTATTGCTATTATGTTTTATAGATAAAAAGGATATATTAAAAAACAAATGGTTAAACAATATACTAAAGATAGTTGGTATATCATTAGTTGTATTGGTATACTTTTTAGTAGATTTAGAATTAGGATTAAGAGTGCCGGTAACAATACTAGGCTTTTATATAGCAGAAAAAATAAAGAGAAGTGGAAAGAGTACAGAACTATCTCAAGTAGTAATGCTAATTACGCTTGTGCTAGCACTGTTTGCAGATTACAAAAATCTACAGTTTAACCTACCATCTGTTTTATCTCTATTTGTTATTTCGCTATATAACGGTGAAAGAGGCAAAAAGAGTAAATGGATTAGCACAGCATTTTATGTTTTTTATCCGTTACATCATGTAATATTATATGTTACAGCATTAACAATAACGCATATTGTGAGGTAGACTATGGGAAGAAAATTGTTTTGCGAATTAGGTCCTTGGGCATATAAAATATCTGTTGTTAAAGAAGGAATAAGAAAAGATATTAAGGATTTAATAAAACGCAATAAATTAGCTAAGAAGAAGGCTAAGGAAGATTATAAATATATATTAAAAGGAGATATGAAGCTACTTCTTAGGAAACTAGAAGGTGTGGATATGCAACTTCAAGTAAATAAGATTACTAACTTAAAACTAGCATCGGAGAAAATAAATAGATTAATAATAATGCCTGGAGAAACATTTTCTTTTTGGAAACTTGTTGGTAAACCAACTAAAAAGAAAGGATATCTTAAAGGACTAGTTATTAAAAACAGCACATCATTTGGCGAAGATTATGGCGGTGGATTATGCCAACTTGCAAATCTAATACATTATTTAGTATTACATACTCCGCTTGAAGTAACTGAACTTCATCATCATTCCGATGCGTTGTTCCCAGATTATAAACGTAGAGTACCATTTGGAACAGGTACTTCTATATCATATAAGAGTGTAGACTACAGATTTAAGAATACATTAGATTATCCAATTGAACTTAAAATATGGTTAGATGATACTATGCTTTATGGTGAAATTAGGGCAGACAAGGAACTGGATGTTAAGTATAAACTGGTTGAAGAAGATCACCATTATGCTTTAGAGAATGGCAAATATTTTAGAAAAAGTGAAATATATAGAATATGTATAGATAAGAAAACAAAAGAAGAAATAAGTAAAGAATTAATATTAAAGAACCATTCAAGGGTAATGTATGATTATGCACTTATCCCTGAAGATGAAATAAGGAAGTAGAATGTTATTAGAAAAAATAAGATTTAATCTAGAAAATAAAAAGGACAAGTTGTGCTATTTATCCAAATCTAATAGTTACACATATGAAGATTTAGATAAAATGGTAAAAAGTATATATGCATATATATTAGATAAAAATGTAACGGGAAGAATTGTTTGTGTTGGACACAAAGAAATAGAAATGCTCGCTGCATTTTTAGCGTGTTCTTTTGCTGGAGTTACATATATTCCAGTAGATGAGTCACTTCCAAAAGAAAGATTGGATTACATCATAAAGGATACAAAGCCATTTATGGTGTTAACAAAAAATATAATAACAGATATTACTAAACAAGAATTAGCAGTAAATGATGTGAAGCTAAATATTAAAATGAAACCAGAAGATGTATACTATATAATTTATACATCTGGAAGTACAGGTAAGCCTAAAGGGGTAGAAATAACATACTCAAATTTAGAGTCTTTTGTTGCCTGGTTTACATCTGTAATATCCAAAGAAGAAGTAAGAGTATTAAACCAAGCACTTTTTTCTTTTGATTTATCTGTTGCAGACATATATTTTTCGTTGTATACAGCATCAACATTATGTTTAACAGAGACTAATTTTATAGAAAATCCATTAGAATTATATAATGAACTTAAAGTGCTAAACGTAGATGTGACTGTAATGACACCATCTTATGCAGACCTACTACTTACAGATAAGCGTTTTGCAAAAGAACTTTTGTCAGCATTAGACACTATGTATTTCTGCGGTGAAACACTAACTAAAAAGACGGTAGATAGATTAAAAGAAAGATTTGAAGGTGTAAAAATAATAAACTCTTATGGTCCAACTGAGTGTACAGTAGCTATAACTAGTGTTGATGTAACAAAATCAAATGAAAGCATATTACCTGTAGGCAAGATTAAACAGGATATAGAAGTATATATATTAGATGAAAATATGCAAGAGACTAAAGGGGTAGGAGAAATAATAATAGTAGGAAATAGTGTAGGTAAAGGGTATCTAAATATTAAAACGGATAGGTTCTTTAATTACAAAGGTAAGCCTGCGTATAAAACAGGGGATTTGGGATATATAAAAGATAATATGTTGTATTTTGAAACAAGAAAGGATAACCAGATAAAATATCTAGGTCATAGGATAGAACTTGACGATATAACAAACAACATATTAAATGTGGACGATGTGGAAAACGCAATTACTTTTACAAAGAAAAACAAAGACAATGTTGTTAATAAGATAATTTCTTGTGTTAAATTAAAGCAAGAAAGCAATATATCAAGTAAGGAGATAACATTGAAATTGAAAAACAAACTACCTAGTTATATGATACCTAAAGTAAAGATAGTAGATAGTTTTGCGCTTAATGCTAATGGGAAGATAGATAAAAAACTTATGGAGGAGAAACTGAGTGAAAGATAAGATAAAAGATATTTTATATAGTGTATGTGATGATGAAAGAGTGTATGAAGATGGTATAGATTTATTAGAAGAAGTAATAGATTCTATGGCGTTAATAGAGCTTATATCTATTCTGGAAGAGAAATTTAGTATAGTAGTATCACCTACAGAGATACCTTTAGATAGCTTAAGGACAATAGATGGTATAACAGAATTTGTAGAAGGGAAGATGAGCGAAAATGAATAAAGATGAACTAATGAAAATAGGGAATAAAATACTTCATATTATAACAGAAGTGTTTGTGGCAGTAATGTTAATAGTATTTCCTTTGCTAGTAGATAGTACGGGCTTTTTTAGAATACTAGAACTTAAATGGTATAGCCATCTTACAATAGTAAGCACATATATTTTCGCTATACTTTCGGTTTTAATATACTTCTTTTTAGTTAAAAAGATCAATTTGCTAAAAGGAAAGAAGTTTACTAAAACTAAATTCTTCGTGATGGCATTCTTAGTGATAAATGCGGTTTCTACGTTTATATCTCCATATTTCAAAACACATGATTTGTTGATAGGCTCAGGAAGAGGAGAAGGATTAATAAACATTTTGTTATATGCAGTTAGCTTCTTGCTTGTAAGCACATTCCTTAAATTTGAGAAAAGGCAAATAAATTATTTTGCAATATCTGCACTAATATTCAGCATGATATGCGTACTACAATATTTTGGATTCAATCCATTTAATATGTATCAAGATGGAATAGGAACACATAACGTAAGCTTTATGGGCACTATAGGTAATGTAGACTTTATATCTGCATACTATACCATTGTTTTAACGGTTGCGCTTGTTACATATTTGTTTGTGTCTGAAAATAAATGGCAAAGCCTACTTAATTTAACGGCGGTAACAATGGGGATATTTATATTCCAAATAATAGATGTGCAAAGCGGGCTTGTAGCATTTATGGCAGTGGCTGCATTGCTTGCGCCATACATACTACTTTCGGGTGAAAGATTTGCTAGAACATTAGTTGTTGTTGCAGGTATTGTAGTAGGATTTTTTGTAGATTTGGTTATTAATCTAAAATATGTTTATGCTACAAAAGAACTTGTTTTTGATTTTCAATTTAATGAGTTAGCAATAGGAATGTTAATATGCATAGCAGTATTATTAATATTAGCATGGATATTAAAGAAAAAAGATTATTATTTATTACACCAAAGAAGACGCATAATTGTTATATATGCCCTTATGATTCTTGCGGTAATAGGAGGGTTAGTGCTGGTATATATTAAAGATTTTAATATAGGCATACTACATGAAATACATGATATATTACACGGGAATTTCAAAGACGAATATGGAACATATAGAGTATTCTTATGGAAAAGAGCTATAAAACTTGTGGAAGAAGCTCCGGTAATAGGAACTGGAAGCGATACTTTTGCAATTAGGTTTATGAGCAAGTATACGCAGGATGTGGCAGCGCTTGGTAAGCTAACAATAAATGATACGGCAGCAAATGTGTATTTAACAATATTGGTAAATACGGGAGTGTTAGGATTAATTGCATATATGTGCGTAGTTGCATCTGTGTTATTTAAGTTGTTAAAGATCTCGCTAGTTGGAAAACTTGAGGATAAAATAGTACACGGCAATACATATTATTATTTAATAGCGATGAGTGTATTTGCATATGCGGTACAAGATTTCTTTAATTTATGGGTGGTTATAGTAACTCCAATATATTTTGTGACTCTAGCTATGGCAGAAAATATAAAGAGCGAAGAGAGTGGCAAATAAGTAATATAAATAAATTAACACAAGAAAATTAAATATAGTATATTAAAAACATATTAAAGGATATATTGTAAGATGTATTATAAGATATATATATATTTAAAAGGAAGGCAGCACACTTGTTAGTGTGCTGCTTTCGTTTTGTGCCTTAGATTTTAGGCGATTTGGCAATAGATTACATGGGTACCATGCCGGGCAACAGAGCATAGAATTCGTCCGAGAATCCAGAACGGATAAAGTCTTCCTTTCTGGGGATTTCCATAAAGTATTTGGCCGGTGCTCCGTAATGTTTCTTTCCGGTGGCCGTTTTTACGGTGAGAGAACAGTATCTCCAAATGCTATGATTTGCGCGAGGATCCGCGTCAAGAGAGTTACTTCTGATGAAGTAAACAGGAATGTCGTGCTCGATGCACTTGATAGCAAAGTTGTAGCTTTGCTTATCTAAGAATCTTCCACTTCCCATAAGAAGAATTGCATCGCCTTCTTTAAGATTCGAAATCCGCGGAAGGTTACCGCTTGTCTTTTCAAGAATTTCTACGGTTGAATCCGACATGAATTCTTTGTAGTTTCTGACGCGGTTGAAAGCAGTTCTTATGAACTCACTGTCGGAATGAGAGAGTGTGCTTAGTCCCTGCTCTTGCTTGAGTACGATTACCCGTTTTGCCGGTGCTCCATGAAAGTTGAGAGTTGCTTGGTTTGCCATAATAAAACCTCCTAAAATTTTTAGCATGCGTATGGGCACAACAATACCCTTAAATAACACATGCAATTGCTATTGTGTTACTCTTTTATTTAACACTCTTATATTATAACATATATAAAAGTTTATGTCAACAAAGCAATATTCAATACCGTTGTATGTTGCGAGAGGAACGGTAAAAACAAACTAAGCTGTAACAATTAGTTGCAACTTAGTTTGTTTATTAGTTTATTTGTTGTTAGGTATTGTATTTATTATAAAATCATTTTCTTGTCTAACAAATTCAATGAATTTATCAGATAATTCTGTATCTAATTGAGTTCCTGCAGAACGCTTAATTTCTGCTAATGCATCTTCTAGTGTATATCCATCGCGATAAACTCTTCTTGAAGTTAATGCATCAAATGTATCACATATTGAAATCAATTTAACTAGGTAAGGAATTTCATCACCTTTTAGTTTGTCTGGATACCCTCTGCCGTCTATTCTTTCGTGATGATGTCTAACTAGCGGTAATGCATCTTTGAATGTTTCAGAAGATGCAAGTATTGTTTCACCGATCACTGGATGAAGTTTAATTATTTCGTATTCTTCATCTGTTAATTTACCGTTTTTAAGAAGTACTGCATCCGCAATTCCTATTTTACCGATATCGTGGAAGTTTGCAGCTAGAGATAGTGTTTTCTTATCTTCATCACTTAAATTTAGATATTCTGCAAATTTATCTGCATAAATTGCGACTCTATCACTATGCTCTTTAGTGTAGTTGTCTTTAGCGTCAACTGCATTTTTTAATACAGTAGCTATTTCAACACCAAAATTGCTAATAGTTAGAGACATTTGCTTTATCTCGTTCATTTGTTCAACATATTTATATCCACTTTCTATTAAAAGAATTAGGTCATCGAATCTTGCACCTTTTTCAAAGAAAGCTTGTATATCTAATGAACGCATAATGTCTATTGAAGGAGCTAAATCCTTGTGAGCAGACATTAATATTATATATATTTCTTTATCGAATTCACGAACAAGTTTAACTATTTCATCGCCACGTATCATTGGCATTAGATAGTTAACAACAAGTACATCATGTTTATTTGTTTTTAATTCTTGTATAGCAGCTATTGGTTCTGTATATTTAGAAAGACCAATTCCATAGTTTTCTAAAACGATTTCCATTGCTTGCATAAGTCCTATATCGTCGTCGATTATTAAGACGTTATTCTTTTTAGTCATAATTTATCTCACCTCGGTATTTAGAGTATATCAAAAAGAGAAAGTCATTACAAGTAACTATGATATTATTTTGAATGTTCCGAGAGTAACAGTAAAGTCATTTGGGAATACGGTAATAGATTCTATGGTAAGTTTGCCTGTTAAAAGTAGCAAAATTACAAGTAATTTGTTTAAGTCACAACTATTAGTATTAGAAAAGAAATCGTTAAGCGAAGAGCTGTTTAAATTAGATAAAAATTCATCCATTTTACCACCTAGTAAAATATATTAGAAAGCTTGAGTTTTTATACATCTCATAGTATAATAAGGGTGTCGGAGGACTATATGGATAAACAAAAGATATTTTATTATTTTTTAACTGCAATTTTATGCATTTTAGCATTTAGTTTAACGTTGAAATTAGTATTTAAAACAGAGCAAATAAACGAAGGAAAATTTAGAGTTACAGATGCAGTGTTATTAAGTGAAGTACAGTTAGTAGACAAAACAACCACTGAAAATGGTTGGCGCTTGAATGTTTCTCAAAACAATCGTTTAACATTCTTAATTACACCAATGAGCAGTGCTACAGTAAAGAAGGTATATATAACTGACCTTAAAGTTAAGGGTGGGCAAGATATTGTTTTTTATATAAAAGATAATGAAACGAGATTAACATTAAATAGACTTCCACAAACATTGGATGTAGAGCATATGATAGATGAAAACGGACAAATTAAAATAGATTTGATTGCTCTAAATGAAAATGTGTTAAAAAACTGGGTTGTTCCAGAACATATAAAAGAAATACGTTGTGATGGTAAGATATTTGAAACAGCAGGAATATCTCTAAATACAATAAAATTTGATTTATCATTTAAGTTAAATATTGAAGAAGATAACGGTAAAGTTAATACAATGAAAGTGAATATGACATTACCAAGTAATAGATTAGAAGAAAATGGTGTAGATATAATAAAATTACCTACAAACCAATTTAAATTTAAAGTAAATTAATTCATTAGCTTGAAATATTAAAGCGATTGATGTATAATAACGAAAGTCGCTTAGGCAATAAGAAGTTTGTGAACCTTGTCAGGTCCGGAAGGAAGCAGCAATAAGTAAATTTTCTTATGTGCCATAGGCGATTTTTTGTATATTTAGATATATAATAAGGGGTTGAAAAAATGGCATACGTTGCATTATACAGAAGATATAGACCATTAACCTTTGCGGATATGGTAGGACAAGAGCATGTAACAAAGATACTTAAAAACCAATTAAAAACGGGCAAGGTATCTCATGCGTATATATTTAGCGGAACTCGTGGTACAGGTAAAACAACAGCAGCTAAAGTTTTTGCAAGGGCAATTAATTGTTTAAATCCTATAGATGGAGAGCCTTGTAATGAATGTGAAGCTTGTAAGAGTATATTAGATGGTAATTCACCAGATGTAATAGAAATGGATGCTGCATCAAACAATGGTGTAGACAATATCCGTACAATAAGACAAGAAGTTGCGTATTCTACAACTGGACTAAAATACAAAGTGTATATAATAGACGAAGCGCATATGTTGTCTGGAGGCGCGTTTAATGCGCTACTAAAAACATTGGAAGAACCACCAGCAAATGTTGTCTTTATATTAGCTACAACAGAGGAGCATAAAATCCTTCCAACTATTCTTTCTAGATGTGTACGCTTTGAGTTTAGAAAAATAGGAAGACAAGAAATAACAGAAAGATTAAAGTATGTTTTAGGTTCTTTAAATGTTGGATACGAACAATCAGCGTTAGAACGAATTGCTTTCTTGGCTGATGGTGGAATGAGAGATGCATTAAGTATTCTTGAAAGATGCGTAAATGCTTCAAGTGGAGATGTAACAGAAGAAAAGGTTGAAGAAATAGTAGGAACAGTACCTTCAGAGATAATAGAATCTTTAGTAATAAGCCTTTTGGAATATGATGTTACATCAGCAAATAAAAATGTAAATAAGATATTAGAAAAAGGAAAGAGTTTAAGAAATATCAATGCAGCAGTAATTGAAGAATTCTTAAACATATTAATAGGACTTTCTGGTAATTGGGATGAAACTACTGCTGAAACAATTAAAACAGCTGCAGAAGGTGTAAGTATAGCTAGAATAAATCAAATAATAAAGCATTTATCTAAATTAGATGAAGATCTTCGTCAATCAACAAATGCAAATTCGTTATTCAAAGCTAAAATGTTAGAACTAGCAACAAAAGTACCAGTTTTAGATGAAAATATGCTTTTAGCTAGAATTACAGAATTAGAAATGAAGCTAGAGGAAGTGTTAAGAAATCCACCTGCACCTACTAAAACTACAAAAAAGGTAGAAGAAAAAGCAGATAAGGTAGAAATTGTTGCTAAACAAGAATCACCTGTGGACAATGTGGAAAAAGAAACACAAAAAGAAGAAAAAAGTGTAAAACTTGCTGAAGTTAAAGCGGGCAAGAAACAACTTAAAGAGCTAGCTAAGATAATGCAAAGAGCTTCAGATGAAGACAATCTAAAAATATTCTCTGCATTAGCTGGAACAGAGGCTTCTATTGAAGAAGACACGGTTACATTCTCAACAAAGAATGGATTTGCTTATGGAGTATTAAACAAAGATACTTCGAAAGATTATCTAAAGGTGTTAGTTGAAGATGAAATAGAAAGAGAAGTAAATATTCGCATAGAATATATTACAGATACAGCCAAAGATGAAAAGTCTTTTGAGCAAATGATGCAAGGTACAGATGTACCATTTCAAGTTATAGATTAGGAGGAAATATATTATGGCAAGATTTGGAGGATTCCCAGGCGGAGGAATGGGAAATATGCAACAAATAATGAAGCAAGCACAAAAAATGCAAGCAGATTTACAAAAGAAACAAGAGGAAGCAGCAAACACTGAGTTTGAAGTATCTGCAGGTGGCGGAGCAGTTGTAGTTAAAGCAACTGGAGCTAAAGAAATAAAAGAAATACTTATTAAAAAAGAAGTAGTAGATCCAGACGATGTAGAAATGCTACAAGATTTAGTATTAACAGCAATAAACGAAGCTTTAAGAAAAGCAGACGATATGATGCAAGATGGATTAGAGGGATTTAACATTCCAGGATTATTTTAGGAGTAACGATGTATTCAGAATCAGTAAAAAAACTAATAGGAGAATTTGAAAAGTTACCTGGAATAGGTCATAAATCTGCAGTAAGATTAGCATTCTATATATTAGAATCAGATGAAACAGCTGCAAAGAATATGGCAGATGCACTTTTAGAAGCAAAGCAAAAGGTTAAGTTTTGTACTAAATGCTTCAACTTAGCAGAAGCAGAACTTTGTGAGATTTGTGCAAACACAAAGAGAGATGAAAGTACAATTTGCGTAGTAGAAAACGTAAAAGATGTTGCTGCTATGGAAAAGACACACGAGTTTAAGGGACTATACCATGTACTTCATGGCGCAATATCTCCTATGAACAACATATCTGCAAACGATATAAAAATAAAAGAATTAGTATCTAGACTATCAGATGATAGAATAAAAGAAGTAATACTTGCTACTAATCCAACAATAGAAGGAGAAGCAACAGCAATGTATATTTCTAGAATAATAAAAACAATACCAGGAGTTAAAGTATCAAGAATAGCTCACGGTATACCTGTTGGTGGAGATTTAGAATATACAGATGAGATTACTTTAATAAAGGCAATGGAAAATAGAAGGGAAATGTAATATGGATAAATTTAATGATTTAAGAAATAAATATCCAACATTTGAATATTTGTCTTATGACATAGTTGAAACAGATGACACACTAAATGTAACATACAACTTTAATGTGCCTGGATTGACTATGTTTAATCCTACATGGAAATTTCCAAAAGCTAAATATAACACACTATCTGAAACAGATAGAAAAATATTAGAAACAGCAATATTTAACTTAGGTATGGTGGAAGTTGTATCTTACCTTAAAGCAACTTGTTCACCAACTCTAATAGTTAAAGCTGGTGCTTTAACAGATGCGCAAATAGCTTGGTATAAAAAGTTATACATAAATGGTTTAGGAGAGTTTTTCTATAGAAATGGTTTAGTAGAAGCTATGAATATAGATACATTTTTAGACATTAAGGTAGAAGAAAAAGAAGTAAAACCAATTTTAATGGATGAAACATTAGAAGGTAACTTGGTACCAGTAGGTGGTGGAAAAGACTCTAATTTAACACTAGAGGTTCTTAAAGGCATGAATAATACTTGTTATATAGTTAACCCAAGAGGAGCGTCTTACGAATCAGCTAAAACAGCTGGGTATGAAGATAATAACATATATACTCCAAAGAGAACTTTGGATTCAAGATTATTAGAGTTAAATAAACAAGGTTTCTTAAATGGTCATACACCATTTTCAGCAATACTTGCGTTTTCATCATATATTTCAGCTATACTTTTAGGTAAGAAATATATAGTGTTATCTAATGAAGCAAGTGCAAACGAAGCTAATGTTGAAGGAACAAATATTAACCATCAATATTCTAAGAGTATAGAATTTGAAAATGATTTTAGAGAATATATTTCTAAATATATATGTTCTAATGGACCGGAATACTTTAGTTTATTAAGACCACTTAGTGAATGGCAAATTGTTAAGGGCTTTATAAAAGAACCAAAATATTTCAAAGTGTTTAAGAGCTGTAATGTTGGTTCTAAACAAGATATTTGGTGTGAAAACTGTCCTAAGTGTTTATATGTATATATAATGTTAGCAGCATTTTTAGATAAGAAAGATATGGATAAAATATTTGGAACTAATATGCTAAATAACAAAGAATTAAAAGATATATTTAATGGTCTAGTTTATCCAGACTATGATAAACCATTTGAATGTGTAGGAACTAAGGAAGAGATAAACTTAAGTCTTTCGATGATAATTGCAAGATATAACGAGCAAGGGAAAGCGCTTCCTGCTCTTCTTAAAGATTACGATGCGTCAAATGAAAACTTAGCAGAAAATATTAAGAATGCAATATATAGCTGGAATGAGGATAACAATCTTCCAGAAGAATTTGTAAAGAGATTAAAAGAATATGTGATGTAAAGGAGAATCCACGTGAAAAACGGAATAATAAATGAACTATCAGGTAAAAAGGTATTAATACTTGGATTTGGTAGAGAAGGAAAAAGCACATATAATTTCCTTAGAATGAACAATGTAGATTGTACTATAGGAATAGCAGATAAGAACGATATAACAGATGAGAATATATTAAAATCTGGAGTATTATTCCATACTGGCGCAACATACTTAAATGCAATGAAGGACTATGATGTAATAATAAAGACACCTGGTATTTCATTTAAGGATGTAGATTTAACAGAAATAAAAGATAAGATAACATCTCAAACAGAGCTGTTCTTAAAATATGCTGGTCATAAAACAATCGGTATAACAGGAACAAAAGGAAAGAGTACAACATCATCTTTAATATATAATATGCTTGTACAAAGTCATAAAGTGTTATTAGTAGGTAACATTGGTTTACCAGCATTTGAGATGATAGATTCTTATGATGATACAGAATGGTATATTTATGAGTTGTCTTCTCATCAATTAGAATTTGTAAAATCTAGTCCAAGAATATGTACGCTTCTAAATATGTTTGAAGAGCATCTAGATCACTATGTATCTTATGAAGCATATAAAGAAGCAAAGAGAAATATATACAAGTACCAAAAAGAAACAGACTACTATGTATATAACAAAGCTATGGAAGATGTAATTAATGGAGATAGAGAATTAAAACAAAATCTTGTAGCCGTTAGTACAGAAGACTTTACAAATAACAGCACATATTATTCTGCAAATGAGATAAAAATTAATGTAGCTGGAAATACAAGTATTCTAGAAGTACCTAAGAATATGGAACTTAAGGGAATACACAATGTATATAACGCATCTGTTGCAGCAACAATAGCTAAAATAGCTGGAGCATCAGATGAAGATATATTAGCAGGAATAGCTACATTCAAAACATTACCACATAGATTACAAACAATAGGAACATATGCGGGAGTAACATATGTAGATGACTCAATATCTACAATACCAGCAGCAACAATATCTGCAGTAGCAAGTATGGAAAATGTAGATACAATAATTGTTGGTGGAATGGACAGAGGAATAAACTACGAAGAATTAATAGAGTTTATTCACGATGGAAAAGTTCCAAATGTAATCCTTATGTATGATAGTGGAAAACAAATCTTTGAAAAAGTAAAAACAGATACAACAGCAAATGTAATATATGCAGACGATCTTGAAAAAGCTGTTATACTTGCAGTAGAAGTAACAGCAAAAGGTAAAACATGTATAATGTCTCCTGCAGCAGCAAGTTACGGAGTATTCAAAAACTTCGAAGAAAGAGGAGATAAATTCAAAGAATTTGTAATCAAATATACAAGTGAAAATTAATAAAACAAGTCGTAGCAATACGACTTGTTTTTTTGTGTGGCTATTGTAAAAAACTAAAATATGTAATAATATAGTTGTATAATAAAGGAGAGAAACAAATGAAAAAGGGTATATCTTTAATAGTATTGAGTATAACAATTCTTGTAATGGCAATACTTGCGGCTACAGCAATAATCGCGTTAGAGGATAGCGGGATAATAGGACGTTCTAAAAACACGACAGTTAAACAAAATCAACAAGAAGAATATACAAGATTACAAGTAATAAAAAACGGAATACTTACAGACAATTTAGGCGAAATAACAGTAGATGAATATATAACAGAGCTTAAAAGTCAAGGCGTGATAGAAAATGATGTTACAACAAATGAATACGGAAACAAAGTTGTAAAAACAAAATCGGGTGTAGAGGTGTACATTCATCAAAATGGAGAATCTGATTTGACAATATCTTTTGAAAAAATAACTGCAAATGTAACAACATTAGGGTCGTTAATAACAAGTGCTGCGGATTATGGAAAAATAATAAATTATGAAGCGAATGGAGTAACCGATTGGAAAGTCTTTTATGAAGATGAGACAAATGGATATGTATATCTAATAGCAAGCGAAGCACTAGAATATGACAAGCTTCCATCAAAATTAACTAATACTGTAGCAAATGGTGGAGCAGGTGCATTAACAAGTAGTAAAACGATAACATTAAGTGACGGTACGGCAAGGGAAACAGGAATAATATATTGGTATAGTAGCACGCCACCAAGTAAGCAGGCAACAATACAGCATCCAGAAATGTGGATGGCTAATTGGTCGGATTATTCAACAAATCCAAACGCCAGATGCGCTTCGTATTTTTTAGACGAAACATTATGGGGTGAATTTAAAAATTCAACAGCAAGCTATGCAACATATATTGAAGGGGTGGTGGGGACACCGACACCAGAATTGTTTATAGCAAGTTGGAATGCAAAAAGAGAAGCAACTAACGATATCGAAACATACAATATAAAATTATCATTATCTGTAAATGGAACAAAAGGTTACTATGTAAATAATGCAGAAACAAATAGTAGTGCAATCTATCAAAATATAACAACAACAGATCCACTATATGTATGGACAACGGCTGAAGGAGCATATGTTTGGTTGGCGGCCCCATCGGCAAACCATACATCGAATTTAATACACGTAGAATATGATGGAAATATAGGTGACGAAGGATTTTGTCTTTATTATTCTACTTTTTTTGGAGTGCGTCCAGTAGTATGCTTAAATTCTAATGTGCCGGCAAAAGTAGGTACTGGAGATTATGATTTTGAATTAATAAAATAATATAACAACAAAACAGCGACTATTTTTAGTCGCTGTTTATTAATGTGTGAAGAAAGTTGCTAAACTCATTAGCTATTTCTTGGTGCTTGCTTCCACTTAAACAGAAGCAGATGGGACATGTGTTGGTGGATTTGGAAAGTGTGTCTGTTTCACCTTGGTAGAACCTAATCTTGAAGTAGTTTTCGCCTTTGGTAATTTTGAGTTTGTTGTCTGCTCTATCTACACCTGCTTCGCTGCTCCAAGTAAGAGTACAATTCTTGAAATGGTAATTTTTGAAGAGCTTAGTGAAGAAGTCGTAGAAGTATGGTGTTTTTTCTGTGATTAGAAAATATGCAGGTTCGTAATCTTGCATAATCCAGTAAAGATCTCCTGCAAACCATCCCATGATGAACTTCTTTCCTCTAGACTCTATGGTTACTTGTTTCCGCCCGTCAATTATTTCGGTATGTATAGTCATAATAATCTCCTTTTACATAGCAAATTTGCTTGTATATTTGTTTGTTTTGCATACATTATACACCCGCGAAAGCCAGTAGTAAAGCGATTTATGTTAAATAACTTATTTTGGATAACACAATTGTAATATAAATGATAAAAAAATGTCAAAATATTAGTAAAAATGCTTGTAAAATTATAACTTTATGATAAAATTATTGCATAAAGAGGTGTCGATATGGAAAAGAAGATATTGATAGTAGACGACGAACCACCTATTGTAGAGGTTCTTAAATTTAATCTTGAAAAAGATGGCTACAAAACCATAGAAGCATACGATGGTGAGCAAGCTGTTGAGATGGCTCTTACCGCAAAACCGGATTTAATACTTTTAGATGTTATGCTGCCTAAAATGGATGGCCTTACAGTATGTACAAAGATTAGACAAAAATTAGATTGTCCAATAATTATGCTTACTGCAAAGGACGACGTGGTAGATAAAATACTTGGGCTAGAACTTGGTGCAGACGATTATATGACTAAACCGTTCAGCGTAAGGGAACTTGCTGCCCGTATTAAAGCTAATCTAAGAAAACGTACAGTTCCTGAAGAAGCTAAAGAAGAAAAAGGAACTAACGAACTTAAACTACAAGATTTAGTATTAGATGACGAAAAATATGTAGTTAACAAGAAAGACAAAATAATAGACTTAACAATGAAAGAATATGAAGTGTTAAAACTATTAGTTACTAATGCAGGTCAAGTCCTAACAAGAGAACAAATAATTAAAAATGTATGGGGCTATGATTATTTTGGAGATGTAAGAAGTGTTGACGTTACAATCAGAAGAATAAGAGAAAAGATTGAAGACAATACAGCAGATCCTAAATACTTAAAAACAAAAAGAGGAAAAGGATATTACGTATAATATAAATATCTTTAATATAAATGAGACGAAGCACCGATTGTTGTACAATTGGTGCTGTGTTATATAAAGAGAAAAGAGGATAAACTATGTTTAAGAGCATAAAAACTAGTGCTAAAGTAATGGTATTAGTTTTAGTTATAACAACATTTGTAGCAGTAAACATACTTGTAAATTATTCGCTTACAGGTAAGTTTGGTTTTTCTATAAATCTTCCAATAGTTGTAACGTTTTTCATGGTATTACTTTTAAGTATGCTTTTGATGACAGCATTCTATAAAAACATACTTACACCAATGAAAAAGTTAGAACGTTCTATGAAGAATTTAAGGGATGGAAAAAATGTAGATAGTAGACATCTTGCAAATGTTACTAAATTAGAAGAAATGCAACAACTAATTAATTCATATAGTGAAATACTAAACAGTTTGCTTAAGAATAGATT